>NZ_JBFUKD010000195.1:0-5939 GCF_056401005.1 Microvirga sp. P4_G7
CATGATCACCTGCCCGATCGCCTGGTTGCCGCCATGGCTGTTGAACAACAGCACGTTGCGAAAACCATGTGCGACGACGGAGGAGAGGATGTCGGTCACATACGCCAGCAGCGTCGTGTGCTGAACGGTGAGCGTTCCTGGGAAATCCATGTGATGGGCGGAGGCGCAGACCACGACCGGCGGCAGGATGAGCACGCGCTCGCGACGAACGGCGTCGAGCTCCGCAAGAAAGTGAGCGCCGATGCGCGCATCGGTGTCGAGCGGCAGATGCGGGCCATGCTGCTCGATGGCGGCAATGTTGAGGAGCACCGGAATGCCGCGATCGAGCGCACCGATTTCCGGCGATGTCAGTTTGTCCCATTTCATGGCTTGGCTGCCCACATCTCGATTTCCACCAGGAAGTCGCGCAAGAGTTTCGTCTCGACTGCGGTTCGAACCGGACGCGGCTCGGGCACCATCTCGGCATAGATCTCGTTGAACGCCGGCCAATCGGCCAGATCGGCGAGATAGACATTGACCTTGAACACGTCGTCGAGGCCGCAGCCCGCATGGCGCAGCTGCGCCGCGCAGTTCTCCATCGTCGCTCGCGCCTGGGCCTTGAAATCACGACCGCCGATGGTCGTGCCGTCGTTCGCCAAAGCCGCCTGTCCGGAAATGACGATCAGACGTCCGGGAGTGACTTCGATGACGGGCGAATACGGACCTGCACCCGCATGCTGCGATGATGGCGGAACCCGTTTGACGGGCGTGTCGGATTGCTTGCCGCCCATGGGATTGGGAAGATAGCCGAGGAAACCGGCGATGCGCCAACGGCCGTCGACTCGGCGACAGAAATAGTGAGTCTGCCACCTGAGCTTCAGCGTTTCGCCATCGTCGAGCGCGATGGCGCCGTCGAATTTCTTCCGCGCCAGGGCGAAGTCGCCCATGATCTCGATATCGCGCAGGGTCGTGAGTGCGAAGATCGATCGGCGCAGATCCGCCACCGCGATACGACCCTTGACCTCGGCAGCGCCTGAAAGCCACGATTCGCGATAGCGTGCGATGTCCGCGTAGGTCACGCGCCACGTATCGGGATTGTCCGAGAAGCGGCCGTCGATGCCGAAGAACAGGTCCGGCGCGAAATCCTCGTAATGGGCGTCCCAGTCGCCCGCGACGTAAGCCTCGATGTCCCGCCGCACCAACATCTCCCAGATGGCGAAGCGGGCTTCGTCGGCTTGCGGAAAGGGATTGACGTCGGACATCACACGCCCCGTTCTGGCTCTTCGACAACGCTAGCGGATGGTACGCTCGGACACCTTGAATCGTTTGACCGCGTCCTCATCCAGTTCGACGCCGAGGCCCGGCCCTTCCGGCACGCGCACGTGCGGCGGTTCCACCGCGAGCGGCGTCTTGAGGAGATCATGCGAGCGGATCATGCGTCCGAAGATGTCGCTTGGCCAGATGCAGCTCGCGGCAGCCGCCGCCTGATGAACGTACATCGCTTCGAGCAGGCCCAGATCGACTTCGGATCCATGCCAACAGGACAGCCCCGCCATCGAGGCGAGCGACCCGAGGGCGTGGAACTTGGCGAGCCCACCGTTGAAGTTGAATCCATCCACCGCGCCGTGAGCGATGGCATTCACCGCTTCGTAGGGGCGCTGGCCCTGATAGACGTAAGGGAGCGAGACGTGGAGGACGATCGGGATCGCCGTGAACTGCCGCAGCAGAGCATAATCCCGCACCATCCAGCGCGCGATCGGGTCTTCCAGCAGCAGGACATTTCCGACGGCTTCGAGCCCGCGCAGGATCGGCCGCGCGTTGCCGGCGTTTTCCCAGCGCTGGTTGGGATCGAGAATGACCTTCATGCCGGGCGCGTGCTCGGCGATGCGCGCGCACCACGCGACGACATCGTCCTCGAGATCGCATTTGAACTTGATGCAGTCGAAGCCCTGCTCGTGGTAGCGGCGCGTCCAGGGGCCGATCTCGTCGGTCGTGCGATGGCTCGACCAGGCGCCGATCTTGACGTGCGAGCGGACGGCGCCCCCGAGCAGGCGATGGAGCGGCACGCCGAGCGATTTGGCGTAGGCGTCCCAGATCGCGCACTCGAACCCGTCATATTCGCGGCATAGGGCGATCGGCAGATCCTGCAGGCAGAGATCGGCGACGCTCTGGCCGAGAAGCAGGTTCGCGACGCCCTCGATCGTCGTCCAATTGTGGTCGCGATAGAACTCCGCAAGGCCGATCGTGCCGTCCTTCAGAGTCATGCGCAGGATCAGCTTGGGCAGCGCGTCGAATTGCACGGACCAGGATTGACGGCCGCCGACCGGCAGCATGTGCAGCGGCTTGTCGAGGCTTTCCGAATTGATGACGCCCGGATGGGCGGGGACGACGACCTCTTCGAAGTCGAACCGGACAATCGTCTTGTCATTCGCGTTCATTGGGGCATCCCGTCGGCGGCGGCCTGCGATACGTTCCGATGATAGAGGTAGAATCAAAAATGTAGTTTAACAACGAAAATTTCCGCGAGGGCGGCCTGCAATGGGCGCCAAATGTTTGCTACGCTACGCGGTGCGGGTACGAGAGGGAGCAGGGCGATGGGGCAGACGATCGTGATCACCGGCGGCGCGGGCGATATCGGCCGTGCCCTCGCGCTTCGATTCCTGAAGGAAGGTCACAGCGTGGCGCTGCTCGATCGCGACGAGGCTGCCCTGGCGAATGCGGCTTCGGCGCTTGGCGGTCTCGGACAATTGCACCCTGCCGCCGCCGACATCACCGATCTTGCGTCCGTGCGGGAGGCGATGGCGCGCATCGAGGCCGCGTTCGGCGCAATCGACGTTCTGGTCAACAATGCGGGCGCGGTGATCAGTCCGACGCTCGCGGCGACGGACGAGGCCAGCTGGACCGCCGATATCGATCTCAATCTCAACGGTGCGTGGCGCTGCGTGCGGGCCGTCCAGGATGGCATGATCGCGCGCCGCAGCGGGACCATTCTCAACATCTCATCGGTGAATGGATTCGGCATTTACGGCTATCCCGCCTACAGCGCCGCGAAAGCCGGTCTCGTGCAGTTCACGCGGTTTCTCGCCGTCGAGTTCGGCAAGCACGGCATTCGCGCGAACGCCATCGCGCCGGGAAGCGTCAAGACGCAGGCCTGGAAGGCGCGGGTGGATAAGAACCCCGAGATCTTCGAACGGCTGAAGCGCTGGTACCCGCTCGGCGACATCTGCGTGCCCGAGGATATCGCCGGCGTCGCCGCGTTTCTGATCGGGCCGGACGCGCGCATGATCACGGGCGCGATCATTCCCGTCGACGGTGGTCTATCCGTCGGTTCGGCGACGATGGCGCGCGAGTTCGTCGGCGAGGATTTTTAGGGCCCGTCGGAGGGTCGGCCAAGCAAAAGCGGTCAATCGCCGACGGGCTGCTCGTCCGTGTGGCCGTGCAGCGCCAGGAGCGTCGTGCGGATTCGATGGAGCTTGCGCGCCGAGGCGGGCCTGCGCGCACCCACCAGAGCCGACAGGCAATCGATGACGAGCAACTGGCCGTAGCGTGTGCGGTTGGGAAGGTTGAAATGCACCTCGTCCCCCGGAACGTGGAGGGGCAGCAGGATCGATGCGAGGGCGGCGAGCGGACTGCCCGGTTGCGTCACCGCAATGACCGTGGCGTTTCGGGAAGCCGCGATCTCGGCGGCATCGCAAAGCGATCGCGGCTTCCCGGTCACCGAGAAGACGACGACCACGTCGCCTTTGTCGGCGATCGCCCCCAGCATGCGCTGCTTGTAGGGATCGGCCGTCGCTGTGACGGGCAGGCCGAAGCGGAAGAGCCGGTTCTCCATCTCGGCGGCCATGATCGCCGAACTGCCGCCGACGCCGAGACACGCGATGCGGCTCGCTGCGTCAATCGCCTCCGCCGCGCGCGTCAACGCCGCTTCGTCGAGCCCCGCGAAAGCGATGGAGAGCGCATCGAGCCCGGACCGATAGACACGGCGCGCGGTGGTGGTCGGATCGCCCTCCAGCACCTTGCGTTCGGCCTCGATATACATGCGCCCGACGGCGAAATCCTGGGCGAGGCGCAGCTTGAAATCGCTGAATCCGTCGCACCCGATCCGCCGCGTGAAGCGCAGGACGGTCGGCTCGCTCACGTCGGCCTGTCCGGCGAAGGCCTTGATGCTCGCTCGGGTCGTCCCTTCGATGTCCTGCATGACCAGATCGGCGACGCGGCGCTCCGCCTTCTTGAGGCTAGGCGCGATCTGCTCGATGGTTTCGATGAGACTGTTCGGCCGCTGCATGATGGGCTCGATCCCTCTCAGACCTGAATGCCGAGATATGTTCTGTCGTCGGCCCAGACGGATCCGATCGATCCCTTGGGCGAAGGATAGAGAAGGACTTTCGCGGGATCCTCGCGCTCGACATCGGCGAAGGCTTTTTCCCACGAGGCGACGCCGAAGCCTTCCCCCATCTTGAAGTAGCCGTCCGAGAAGATCTCGATGGTCCTGACGTCGCTGCGGGGAAAGCGTTCGACGCGAATCAGGCTTTCGGGAACATCGAACCCGTCGAGGCAGACATAGCCGAGCACGGTCGAAAGATCGTTCTGATAATGGCCCTGATGAATGATGCCGCCCTGGACGAGCGTTTCGATTTCTTCGCGGGGGACGTGCGGCAGCGCCTCCACATTGGCGTCGACCGCGCGCTTCTCGATCAGGCGCATGTCGTCGGCGGTGAGGAGGTCGGCGAGGGGACCGAGATCCTGTCTCGTTCCGTGCCACGTCACCTGTCGGGACGCCTTTTCCTGCTGCACGGGATCGCTGGTGCGCTGACCGATCACCGGCCAGGCGATACGGCGCAAGGTCGAGGTGATCAGGTCGAGGTCCTTTTCGACCCGGTAGAGAATGTCGCCGTTGATCCGCACGCCGCTGTCGCCGACGAGCACGATTTCGATAGTGTCCTCATGCACGAGGACGAGCGCGAGAGCCGCGGCGAGGCGCAGGTTCCAATCGGTCTGCACGCGCTCGTACATGCCGTGCGTCTTGTAGGCGTCGCGCAGGGCGCCGGTCATGAAGCGCACGATGGCGAGGGCGCTCTGATGGCCGCCGGGCGCGCTCAAAAGGTGTTCGAGCGCGCCCTTGACGGTGAGGGCGGCATACTGGCCGGAAAGCATTCCGTCGTAACGCGTCCCGAGGCGGTCGGTGACCCCGTCGATGACCGCGTAGGCGCGGTCGGGCAGGATCACCAGACGGTCTTCGTTGGCGTGCGGCGCGGACGGGTCCTTCGCCTCTGAGAAAGCTTCGATCAGCATGCGGGTTGGAATCGGCTCAGCGGTTCTGAAGCGCCGCTTTCCACTTGGCGACCCAGTCGTTGCGGCTCTGGGCGACCTTCTTGATGTCGTAGTCGACCAGCTTGATTTCGCCGATCGGCTTCAGACCMGCGCCCGTCACGTCCGTGCGCACCGAGCGGCGGCCGATTTCGGAGACGAGCTGCTCCTGAACCGGCTTCGACAGCAGCCACTCGATGAAGACCTTGGCGTTCTCGGGATGAGGAGCGCCCTTCACCAGTGCGACACCGTCAGCGACCGTGGACGAGCCATCGGCCGGATAGACGATGGCCACGTTGCCGCCGCCCTTCACGTAGTCGAGGGCGTTGTCCTCCAGCGTCAGGCCGACCAGGGCCTCGCCGTCATTGACGTAGCGCGGAACGGCGCCCGAGGAATCGGACAGGTTGGTGTTGGCCAGGATCTTGTTGTTCACGTCCCAACCCTTGTCGCCATAGGCGAGAAGGACGGTGGCGAGCTGCTGGAACGAGGATCCRGAGGTGTCGGCGCGAGCCGCCGAAATCTTGCCTTTCCACTTGGCGTCGCCCAGCTCGGCCCAGGTCTTGGGGTAATCGGCGGGCTTCAATTCCTTGTTGTTGACGGCGAGCACGAGAAGGATGCCGGTATAGGGAATCCACTCGGGGCTGACCTTGTAG
>NZ_JBFUKD010000196.1:0-5938 GCF_056401005.1 Microvirga sp. P4_G7
CGTCGCGCACCGCTTCGGGTTGCGTGAGGATCAGGAGATCGTTGTTGCCCTTGACGTCCTGGTCCCAGTCCTTGAAGCGCTGACCGCGAAAGTCCTCTTCCGAGAAACGCGAACGCTGCAACTCCGTCCCCATGGCGCCATCCAGAACAAGGATGCGTTGGGAGGCCGCTTCACGGAGCGCTTTCAAAACGTCGGCGCCATTTGCAGGACGAGGAGTCAGGTCGGACATTGTTTTTCTTTCGAGGTTTTTTGCTGGCGTTCAGGCGGCGACCTTGTCGCCCTGCTCGCGCAGACCGAGAAGGTGGCAAATCGCGTAAACCAGATCGGCCCTGTTCATCGTATAGAAATGGAATTCGTTGACGCCACGGTCGACGAGGTCGAGCACCTGCTCGGCGGCAACGGCAGCGGCGACGAGCTTTCGCGTTTCCACATCCTGTTCGAGACCGTCGAAGCGTGCGGCGAGCCACTCCGGCACGCTGGCGCCGGTTTTCGATGCGAAGTTGGCCGTTTGCTTGAAGTTCTGTACCGGGACGATACCCGGAATGACCGGAATGTTGATGCCGCGAGCGCGGACGCGATCGAGGTACCGAAAATAGAGATCGTTGTCGAAGAAGAACTGYGTGATCGCGCGATCGGCGCCGGCGTCGACCTTCGCTTGCAGCGCGTCGATATCCGCATCGAGCGACGCGGCTTCGGGATGCTTTTCAGGGTAGRCGGAGACCGAAACCTCAAAATCTCCGTTCGCCTTGATCCCGGCGACGAGATCGCAGGTTTGATCGTAGCCGCCCGGATGCGGCGCATACGCGGTGCCGATGCCGGTGAGCGGATCGCCGCGCAGCGCCACGATATGACGAACGCCGGCGTCCCAATAGGATCGCACGACTTCGTTGACCTCGTCCCGGGTCGCGCCAACGCAGGTCAGATGCGCCGCCGGCTTCAGGCCAGTCTCTCGAACGATGCGCGATACGGTCGCGTGCGTACGTTCGCGAGTCGATCCGCCGGCGCCATAGGTCACCGATACGAATTGCGGGCTGAGCGGAGCGAGACGCTCGATCGATGCCCACAACGTAGTTTCCATCTCGGCCGTCTTCGGCGGAAAGAACTCGAAGGACACCTTGATCGGGTTGCCCTGCCGGCTGGCGCGGAAAGTAATGGGCGACATCAGGCGACCTCTTTGTCGGATTCGGCCAACGGCCAATCGGAAACGATGCGGCGATCCTGTCCGATCCAGAGAGAAACAGTCAGTTGCTCCTCTCCTTTCTGGGTCGGATCGATGTTCTTGTTCGCTGCACAATCGAGCCCGGCTTCTTCGAGCCAGGACGTCATTTGATCAGCGGCAAATCCAAGACGGCGGTGAGCTTGCGCTTCCCGCAGGAACTCGAGCCGGTGCGGCGCAAAATCGACGATCAGCAGGCGTCCACCCGGCGACAGCAGACGGGCGGCTTCCCGGATGGCGCGCCCCGGATCATCCAGGTAGTGCAACACTTGGTGAACGACGACGAGATCGAACGTGTCGCGGGAGAAAGGCGGCGCGTAGATGTCGCCCTGCCGCAATTCAATCCGCTGAACACCGGCTTTTTCGAGGTTCGCGCGAGCGACCGACAGCATCGCATGACTCGCATCCAGGCCGACGACGCGCGAGGCGTGCGGCGCGAGAAGCTGCAGCATACGACCCGTTCCCGTGCCGAGATCGAGCAGATTGCGATAGGATTTCGGCCCAAGGGCCTCGAGAACCGCCGCTTCGACGATAGGTTCCGGCGCGTGCAGCGTGCGCAGGCGATCCCATTCCGGCGCAAGACGCGAGAAGAACGCTTGCGCGGCCTGGGCGCGCTGGTTGCGCACGGCGGAAAGACGTGTCTGATCGTCCTGCAGCTGTGGATCCGACCGATCGAGACCCTCCAGCATGGGCCGGAGGATGCGCATGGCGGCACTTCGATCGGTCAGGCGGAAAAAGGCCCACGCCCCCTCCCGATGCCGTTCCACGAGGCCCGCTTCGACCAGCAGCTTGAGGTGACGGGAGATGCGCGGTTGCGATTGACCCAGGATATCGGTGAGATCCGAAACCGAAAGCTCTCCTTCGATCAGGAGAGCCAGAATGCGCAGACGCGTCTCTTCGGCCGCGGCCCGAAGGATGCTCAGCGTCAAATCAAGAGAAGGGGCAGCTTTGTCGGCCATCGCGCAACGATCTCACATATAAAGATATGTTTATATCCGATTTGGCCCGACGGCAAGAGGCGATCGTCGCTGGAAGAGCCGTCGTTGATGGAATGCGAAGGATCGTCGCCCCTGATCGGTCTCGCCTATTTCTTTTGGCGTACCCGAGCGCGACCGGCGGCAACGACCAGTACGAGCACCGCACCGGAAACGAGCCAAGCCGAAATCCCGATCGGCTCCCGGTTGAGGAGGGAGGCAATCAGCAGCGTGACGAAGGTTTGAAGCAGTTGGACCTGGCTCACATGGGCGATACCGCCGATGGCCAAGCCGGCATTCCAAGCGAAGAAGCCGATATACTGGCTCATGAGCGAGACGTAGAGCAGACCGATCCAGCTCCACGCCGGTATTTGCTCTGGATTTGAAGGAAAGCTCCACAATGCCAAAGGAACGGTTGCCGGAAGAGCCACGACCAGGACCCAGGAGATGACTTCCCATCCCGCAAGACCGGATTGAACGAGCTTGGCCGAAAGAACATAGCCGAGTGCCGAACTTGCGACGGCACCCAGCAAGAACAGATCACCTTGTCGAAGCGTCCCGTCCCCTTCGACAAGAGTAAATCCAGTGACGATCGCCGCTCCCGCCGTCGCCGCGATCCAGAACGCCAGGCTTGGCCGCTCACCGGCAATCATGGTGCTGATGACTGATGTCGCTAAAGGCAGAATCCCGAGAACGACACCGCCATGCGAGGCCGGCACACTCTGCATCGCGAGTGCGATAAAGCCTGGGAAGCCGCCGACGAGGCATAGGGCTACGAGCAGAAGGGTTCCGACTTGCTTGCGCGGCAACGGCTTGCCGAGAAGGAGCAGAGTCGCTCCCGCCAGCAAGCCGGCAAAGGCCGCCCGCGCCGCCGTCACGAAAAGCGGACTAAGATGCTCGACAGCGAGATACGTGAACGGAAGCGTGGCCGCGAAAATGCACACGCCGACGAAGCCGAGCAGCAAGCCCAGTGTTTCGCGTCGCATCCTCGACGTTACCGGAACGGTGGTTCGTCGAAGCTGCGTAGTTTTCGCGAATGCAACGAGGAGCGCTGATCACGCAGGACATCGAGCGCGCTGATTCCGATCATCAGGTGCTCGCTCACCGCGCGCTCGTAAAAGGCATTGGCGGCGCCCGGCAACTTGATCTCTCCGTGAAGAGGTTTGTCGGATACGCAGAGCAACGTCCCGTAGGGAACCCTCAACCGGTAACCTTGTGCAGCGATCGTGCCGCTTTCCATGTCGACGGCGATCGCGCGGGACAAATTGATCTGCCGCCGTTCCTGGCTCCAACGCAGTTCCCAATTGCGGTCGTCGTAGGTCACGACGGTGCCGGTCCGAAGACGACGCTTGAGAGCATCGCCCCGCTCACCCGTGACCTGCGCCGCAGCCTCCTGCAAGGCAACCTGAACTTCAGCCAATGCCGGAATCGGAATTTCCGGCGGGACCATATCGTCGAGGATGTGATCGCGCCGCAGATACCCATGCGCCAGGACGTAGTCGCCGATCGTTTGCGATTGGCGCAAGCCTCCGCAATGGCCCACCATCAGCCAGCAATGGGGCCGGATGACCGCAAGATGGTCGGTAATGTTCTTGGCGTTCGATGGTCCGACGCCGATATTGACAAGGGTGACCCCTTGCCCGTCCTTGCGGACGAGGTGATAGGCCGGCATCTGGAAGCGGTGCCAAGGCGAAGCTCCGATGAGATCGGAGACCGTGCTTTCGTCCAGCCCGCGCTCGATGGTGATGCCGCCTGGCAGAACCAGCCTTTCGAAGGGGCTGTCGTCATTCGCCAGCACGCTCACCGCCCAGCGCACGAACTGATCAACGTAGCGATGGTAGTTGGTCAGAAGAATCCAGGGCTGCAGCGAACGCCAATCCGTGCCGGTGTAGTGAACGAGGCGGCGGAGCGAATAATCGACCCGCGCCGCGTCGAACAGCGACAGGGGCCGCGGATCGCCCTCGCGGAAGATCCAGGTCCCGTCGGCGATCTCGTCGCCGACTTTGGCGAGAAGCGGTGTCGGGAAATGTTGCGCCAGTTCCGCAGCGGAATGCGCCCCACGCCCGAGCTCGTCCCCACGCTCGAAAACGTAGGGATACGGTATCTCCTGGTCGCTGAGACCGACCTCGATGGTCGCGCCGTAGTCGCGGACGAGATAGTTCAGCTGTTCGAGCAAGTAGCCCCGGAAGAAAGCCGGTTGCGTAATTGTCGTTGCGTAAACTCCAGGTCCTTGAAACTTGGCATAAGCGCGCTGCTTGACGGGGGGCACCTCGGTCGACTTGTAGACGACCCTCAGCTCCGGATAGCGAAAGCGGGCTCGCTCTGAGGGACCGGGCGCGACTTTGGTCGTGAAGAAGGTCTCGAGAGCCTGACGCTGCGCCTCGATGGCGGCGTCGTAGAGGCGAATAAGCCGATCGACGGCCTCTTCAGGGGTGGAAACGGATTGGAAGTTCGAAATTCTATCTGCGGACACGTTCATCTCTTGGCACTTGTTAGTGCCTCAAGGGTCATACACGGTTTGTAACAAGAACCCAACTCCCTTCCGCAAAGGACCCCACAATTCCGAGGAACCGGCGGAATGGCCTGGCAGGCAGGCCCGCACAATGGCGGGCCTGCGACCATTTCGTGATCGGGGCCAGTATGTCTAGCGGGAAAATTTCTTGTACTTGATGCGATGTGGAATGGTGGAATCCACCCCGAGCCTGCGCTTCTTGTCCTCTTCGTAGTCGGCAAAGTTGCCYTCGAACCATTCCACGTGACTGTCGCCCTCGAAGGCGAGGATGTGGGTGGCGATACGGTCGAGGAACCAGCGATCGTGGCTGATGATGACGGCGCAACCCGCGTAATCCTCGAGTGCTTCTTCGAGCGCTCGCAGGGTGTCGACATCGAGATCGTTGGTCGGCTCGTCAAGCAGCAAGACGTTCGCGCCCGATTTCAGGATCTTGGCGAGATGCACCCGGTTGCGCTCACCGCCCGACAGCACGCCGACCTTCTTCTGTTGGTCGGAGCCCTTGAAGTTGAAAGCGCCACAATAGGCGCGCGCATTGATTTCGCGCTTGCCCAGATAGAGGATCTCGTTACCGCCTGAAATCTCCTCGTAGAGGGTCTTGTTGGCATCGAGCGAGTCGCGGCTTTGGTCGACATAGCCGAGTTTGACGCTCTCACCGATCTGGATCGCACCCTCGTCCGGCTGCTCCTGCCCGGTGATCATGCGGAACAGGGTGGTCTTGCCCGCGCCGTTCGGCCCGATGATGCCGACGATGCCGCCTGGCGGCAGCTTGAACGACAGCCCGTCGATGAGGAGCTTGTCGCCGAAGGCTTTCTTCAGGTTGTCGAACTCGATGACGTTGTTACCCAGGCGCTCGGCGATGGGAATAATGATCTGCGCGGTCGTCGGTCCCTTCTCGTTCGCCTTGGCTACGAGGTCCTCATAGCGCTGGATACGGGCCTTGGACTTGGCCTGACGGGCCTTCGGAGAGGCGGAAACCCATTCGCGCTCTCGTTCGATGGTGCGCTTGTGCGCCTCCTCCTCACGGCCCTCCTGCTCGAGCCGCTTTTGCTTCTGCTCGAGCCACGACGAATAATTGCCCTCGTAGGGAATGCCGCGGCCGCGGTCGAGTTCAAGGATCCAGCCGGTKACGTTGTCGAGGAAGTAGCGATCGTGGGTCACGATCAGGATCGCGCCCGGGTAGTCGCGCAGATGCCCTTCGAGCCACCCCGTGGTTTCGGCGTCGAGATGGTTGGTGGG
>NZ_JBFUKD010000197.1:0-5927 GCF_056401005.1 Microvirga sp. P4_G7
ATCCGCTCCGCGGCGGCGGAAACGGCGCCGGTGTAGCGCTTCTTGTCCTGCAGAACGCGGTGCTCCGGCAACACGATCGAGATCGTCGCGATGCACTCCCCCGCGGGATTGCAAATCGGCGACGCGATGCAGGCGACGGAGAAATCCGACTCGTTGATCTGGATCGAAAGCCGCCGTTTCAACGCATCCGCGGACGCCGAGGACAGCGCTTCGGCGTCGGTTTTCGCGCGCCCGGTCGGAGACACCTTGGAGGCGTGACGGAAGATCGCCAGTCGCTCGTCGTCGGGCAGGTGGCCGAGCAGGAGCCGGCCGGACGCGGTCCAATTCAACGGCACGCGCGAACCGATCTTCGATGTCACGCGAAAATGCCCCGGTCCGTCGGCCATCGCCATCACGACCATATGGTCTCCGTCTCGCCCACAGATCTGAATGGTCTCCTCGACCTCGCGGCACAGGTCCTGCATCTCGTGGGTCGCGACGTCCAGGAAGTCGAGCGATTGGGCGTAGGCGAGGCCGTAGTGATAGAGGCGCGGACCGAGCCAGATCATGCCGTCGTTGCGCCGTTGCAGCAGCCGCTTCTCGACGAGGTCGTCGATGATTACGTAGACCGTCGACAACGGGGCGCCGATGGCTTTGGCGACGGCATATGGCCCAGCCGGCTTCATGTCCTCCTGGAGGTAGTCGAGAATCTGCAAGGCCCGGTCGATCCCGCTGACGCGCGCGCCTCTGGCCGCCTTCACAGGAGTCGCTGCGGTTTTCAGTTTAGGCGTTTTGGCGTCCACGGGGCGGTCTCCGGTTGGCGCAACGGGCATTCGGCAGTGTGTTACAGCCACAATAATACAATAAATTCCCCAACAATGGAATACGAGCCGCATGGCGGCGGACGATCAAGGAAATGAAATGGACCAGAACGACATTCGCCTGAAGCTCGGCCTTCGTCCCATCATCAATGTGTCCGGCACGATGACGTCGCTCGGCGCGTCGATCGTGGTCCCCGAGGCCATCGCGGCTGTAGCGGCGATCCTCCCGCAATTCGTCGAAATCGGCGATTTGCAGAAGCGGGCGAGCGCGGCCATTGCCCGCTTGTGTGACACGCAATCAGGCTTCGTCACTGCATCCTGTTCCGCTGGTATCACACTTGCGGTGGCTGGCGCCATGACCGGCACGAACCTCGCCGCAATCGAGCGCTTGCCGAACACCACAGGCCTCAAGGACGAGGTCGTGATCATGACAGGTCACATGGTCAGCTACGGCGCTCCCGTGGAGCAGGGGATATCCCTGTCCGGAGCGAAGGTCGTTCCAGTCGGTCAGGCGACGTCGGCGCGCGCATACCAACTGGATGGTGCGATCACCGATAGAACCGCAGCGGCGGTCTATGTGGTTTCGCATCACGTGGTTCAATACGGATTGATCCCGCTCGAAGAATTCGTCGCAATCTGCCATGCACGCGGCGTGCCTGTGATCGTCGATGCAGCCTCGGAATACGATCTCCAGGGTTTTCTCGCGACAGGCGCCGACATCGCTTTGTATTCGTCGCACAAGTTCCTCGGTGGGCCGACCGGCGGCATCGTTGCCGGACGCACCGATCTCGTTCGGGCGGCCTATCTCCAGAACAGGGGAATTGGGCGCGGCATGAAGGTCGGCAAGGAGAGCATCGCTGGAACGATCGGCGCACTGGAAGCGTGGGAGAAGCGCGATCATGTCGGCATCCGCGAGCGAGAGACACGGTCTCTCACATTGTGGGAACGCACGCTTGCCGACAAACCGGGAGTCGTTGCGACGCGCGAGGCCGACCCCACCAACAATCCGCTCGACCGGTTGAAGGTATCACTCGTCCCCGAGGACGCGCATATCACGGCCTGGGATCTCGCCGATGCCCTCGCATCGGGAGCGACGCCGATCATCGTGCGCGATCACGAAGTCGAGCACGGATATTTTTACCTCGACCCCTGCAATCTGCATCCGGGTCAAGAAACGATTGTAGCGGAACGTCTCGTCGCCGAACTCGACAAGGCGCGTCAGTCGAATGAGATCATCGCAACGCCGCTCGAACACCGGCGCAATCGTGGGGACGAGTCTGCGTTGCGTTGGCCGGAATAAGGACGCGAACGAAGTCGATCAAAGAAGAAGTTTGGCGTTGACCCTACGTCATTTGCCCTCCTATACTTCAGAATAATAGGATCTATTCTATTATTTTGGAATAAAAGGGGTCTTTGATGAAGGCGATGAAGTTATCGGTCATGGCGGCGTGTGCTCTCACATTCGCTGCCGTGGCGCCGGCATTCGCGCAGCAGCGCGGCGGCGTGATCAACGTCGCGACGATCGGCGAACCGCCGACGCTCGATCCGATGGTCAGCTCCACCGACATCGTCGGCATGATCGGCCAGCACGTCTTCGAGACACTCTTTACCTTCGACAAGGATTGGAAGACGACGCCTCTGCTCGCGGACGGCATGCCGGCGATTTCGCCGGACGGTCGGGTTTACACGATCAAGTTGCGGCAGGGCGTGACGTTCCACGACGGGCAGGCGATGACATCGGCGGATGTGGTCGCCTCGCTCAAGCGCTGGCTCGATCTCGCCAACCGCGGCAAGCAGATCGCGGAGAATGTCGCATCCATCGAGGCGCTCGATCCCGCAACGATCAAGATCAGCCTGAAGGAGCCTTATGCGCCGCTCCTCGCGCTGCTGGCGTTCAACAATTCCGCAGCCGTCGTCATGCCTGCCGCCAAACTCGACAATCCGCTGAAGGAAGCGATCGGCACCGGTCCTTACAAAGTCAAGGAACGTAAGCCCGACCAATATCTGCAGCTCGTCCGCTTCGATGCGTACAAGTCGCAGCCTGGTGAATCGAGCGGCTATGGCGGAACGCGCCATCAATACGTTGATGAAATCCGCTTCGTGCCGGTGCCGGATGCAAATACGCGTGTCGAAGGCGCGCTGTCCGGTCAGTTCACCTACACCGATTCCTTGCCCATCGAGGCATTTCCGCGCCTGAAGGAAAGCGCCTCGGAAGCCGTCGTTCTGGCGCCTTTCGGTTGGCCGATGTTCGTGATGAACAGCAAGGAAGGTCTGATGACCGACCAGCGGCTGCGCAAGGCCGTGCAGATCGCCCTCAAGGAAGAGGACATGCTGGCGGCCGCGTTCGGCGATCAGGCGTTCTACGCCGTCAACGCGCCCATGTATCCGAAGAATTTCATCTGGCATACGAAGGCGGGCGCGGAGCCGTACAACGAAGGGGATCCGGACAAGGCGAAGGCGCTTCTCAAGGAGGCGGGCTATGACGGTCAAAAGCCGCTGCGCATCATCACCAGCCGCCAGTATGAATTCCATTACAAGATGGCTCTCGTCGCCGCGGAATATCTGAAGCTCGCCGGCTTCAACGTCGCGATGGAAGTCGTCGATTGGGYGACGCTCGTCCAGCGTATCCGCAATCCCGCCCTCTGGGAAATCTTCATCACGCACAGCCCGTTCTTGCCGGAACCGGCCCTGATCAGCATCCTGTCGCCGAGCGCGAGCGGATGGTGGAATACACCTGCGAAGAACGACGCGGTGGCTGCGCTCAACACGGCGACATCGGAGGCCGAACGCGTCAAGCTCTGGGAGAAGGTGCAAAGCCTGATCTTTGCGGAAGCGCCGCTCGTGAAGATCGGCGATTTCAATTCCTTGTCCGCGAAGTCGCCGAAACTGCAAGGTTTCACGCCTTCGCCCTGGCCGGCCTTCTGGAACGTCTCGTTGAAGCCGTAGAGCAGGACCTATGACAACACCGCCCGCCGGTCTTTGCGATCGGTGGGCGTTTCCATAATAGCCCCACAAAGCGTTCATCATCATGGATTCCGTTTCTTCCAAGCTTCCCGCCAATCTCGGCGCGGCGATCGACAGCTTGTTTGCGCCGTGGGCGCGGTCGGACTCGCCCGGCGCCGTCGTCGGCGTCACGCATGGTGGAGAGATCGTCCATCGCGGTTGCTACGGCATGGCGGATCTCGCGCATGCGATTCCACTCGCTCCGCAAACGGTCGTCCGCATCGCGTCGCAGAGCAAGCAGTTCACCGTTTTGCTGGCGCTCATGCTGGAGGCGGATGGAAAGCTGTCGCTCGATGACGACGTGCGGCGCTATTGCCCCTGGCTCCCCATGTACTCGAAGCCGATCACGCTCAAGCATCTCGCTTCGAACACGAGCGGATTGCGTGACATCCTGGAAATCATGATCGCGAGCGGCGTCTCCATCCTCGCGCCGTCATCGCGGAAACTTGCGCGCGATTTCGTGGCGCGGCAGCGTGACGTCAATTTCCTCCCAGGTGAGGATCTGCTCTACAGCAACACGAATTTCCTGCTCCTCTCGGAAATCCTCGAGGATGTTTCGGGAAAGAGCTTCAACGAATTGCTCGCGGAGCGGATCACTGGGCCGCTCGAAATGCCGGACACCCGGCTGATGCCGCGGGACGATGTGATCTTGCCGCGACTTGCGACCCACCATCGTGCCGGCCCGGATGGGGCTTGGCTGAAAGCTGCTTGGGGAATCGCCATCGGCGGAGAAGGGGGACTCGTCTCGTCGCTGGACGACATGCTGCGGTGGCAGCGCAATCTTCGGCAACCGGTCGTCGGAACGCCGGAGATGTTCGCACGCATGCGGACGCCAAACGTTCTGGTGAACGGCGCCACGTCGCCGTACGGTCTCGGCCTCGTCAACACTGTTCACGGTCGCTTGAAAGGCATTGGCCATGGCGGCTGGATCGCGGGTGCAAAATCGGAATCCGTCTATTTCCCCGAAGCCGATCTCGGCGTCGTGATCCTGGCGAACACGGACGAACTCGTGCCGTTCGAACTCGCGCGGCAGGTCGCGGATCTGGCGTTGGGCGGCTCGACAGCGACAGCGATATCCGAACCGGCGAAGCGAAAACTTGCGGACGCGGCCGGAACATACCGACACGAGGGCGACATTTTCCTCATCGAAGCACGCGCGGAAGGGACCGTTCTCGTGACGAGTATGGGGACGTCGTCGATTGGTGAAATCGAGCCCGGATTGTTCGCGCCGAAGACATCCATCCCGGCTTTCGCTTTCCGGATCGAAGGGAAAGATTCCATCGAGACGCAACGTTACGGTCGGACCCGCCGATTCGTCCGGCTGGCTCGCCAAGCGCCTGCACACGACGCGGCAGAGCTCTCCGGTTCGTATTATGACGAGCGTTCCGGTTTGACCGCCGAGATCCTGTGCGGCGAGGCGGCAGGCCTATTGCGGCTGTCGTCCCCGATCGGCGCCTGCCAGCTCGCCCTCGATCCGATCGGCTCCGGCCTGTTCGTCGTCCGCCAGGGCGATGCCGATGCACATGATGCCTGGCGCGTCGCCCCTTGGGTGCTTCCGTGGCTCTACACCCTTCGCGTCGTCGACGGTAGCATCGTCCTAAGCAGTGACAGGACCAAGAATCTTGTCTTCCACCGCGTTGATGAGATCTGATTGCGCGACGATTGTCCCAACGTTAATTCATCCTCCGTTCAACACTTGGCGTTTATCGAGATATCCTGTGCCGGGTGATGTATGATTCCCCGGTTGGAGGAAGAGACATGAAGCTTCGCATGTTGATCGCCGGTGCCGTGACCGGGCTTGCGATCGGAACGACGGCGCAGGCCGCTCCGGTTTCGGCCGCGGGATCGACCGCGTGGGGTTCTGCGACGCAGAATGTCCAGGCGTTCTTTTACGACGACGATCCGCCGCCGCCGGTCTATTACGGCCCGCCCCCGCGCGCCTATTATCCGCCGCCGCCTCCGCCRCCCCCGGGTTATTACGGTGGCCCGCCGCGCTACGGCTGGCGCCCGCCGCCACCCCCGCCACCGCGCTATGGCTGGCGTCCGCCGCCGCCCGGCTATTATTACGACAAAGACGCGGCGAAGGATTACGTGAAGGATTACCGGCAGAACCAGAAGGAAATC
>NZ_JBFUKD010000198.1:0-5919 GCF_056401005.1 Microvirga sp. P4_G7
AGACCGACGCGTCCGGGGTGGCGAATTGCGGATGGCCCCCTACTTCGGAAAAGGCGAATTGTGACTAAGATCAAAAGCTGGATTCAACGGGAAAGGAACACGCGATGGCGAAGAATACGATTTGTCTCTGGTACGATAAGGACGCCGAGGCTGCCGCTCGCTTCTATGCCGAGATCTTTCCCGACAGCAAGGTGAGTGCCGTGCATCGTGCACCGAGCGACTATCCCTCCGGCAAAGAGGGCGACGTGATAACGGTCGAATTCACCGTCGCGGGCATTCCTTGTATCGGTCTGAACGGGGGGCCGACCTTCAAGCACAACGAAGCCTTCTCGTTCCAGATCGCCACCGACGATCAAGAGGAAACGGACCGCTACTGGAATGCCATCGTCGGCAACGACGGCCAGGAGAGCGCGTGCGGCTGGTGCAAAGACCGATGGGGGATTTCCTGGCAGATCACTCCACGCGTTCTGACCGACGCGATGGCGGCCGGCGGCGCCGAAGCAAAACGCGCTTTTGATGCCATGATGAGCATGAAAAAAATCGACGTCGCCGCGATCGAAGCGGCGCGCCGCGGTTGACATCCCATTGGCGATTGGCAGCCCAATGCTGCCGGAGGTGCCCGCTTACGGCCCTTCGGCAGAATTCGGATGGCGTCTAAATCACTCCCACTCGATCGTGCCCGGCGGCTTCGAGGTGATGTCGTAGGTGACGCGGTTGATGCCCTTGACTTCGTTGATGATCCGCGTCGCGACCTTGCCGAGGAACGTCATGTCGAAGGGATAGAAATCCGCCGTCATGCCGTCGACGGACGTCACGGCGCGGAGCGCGCAGACGTGGTCGTATGTGCGCCCATCGCCCATCACGCCGACGGTCTTGACCGGCAGCAACACGGCAAAAGCCTGCCAGATCACGTCGTAGAGGCCAGCCTTGCGGATCTCGTCGAGATAGACCAGATCGGCCTTGCGCAGGATGTCGAGCTTTTCGCGCGTGATCTCGCCGGGAACACGAATGGCGAGACCGGGTCCGGGGAACGGATGGCGGCCGACGAACGCCTCCGGCAAGCCGAGTTCGCGACCGAGCGCCCTCACCTCGTCCTTGAACAATTCGCGCAGCGGCTCCACGAGCTTCATGTTCATGCGCTCGGGAAGCCCGCCGACGTTGTGGTGGCTCTTGATCGTCACCGAAGGTCCGCCGGTGAACGACACACTCTCGATCACGTCCGGGTAAAGCGTGCCCTGCGCCAGAAAGTCGGCGCCGCCGATCTTCTTCGCTTCGGCCTCGAACACGTCGATGAAGAGTTTGCCGATGGTCTTGCGCTTCACTTCGGGATCCGACACGCCTTCAAGCGCGCCGAGGAAGAGATCGTCCGCCTCGACGTGAACAAGCGGAATGTTGTAGGAATCACGGAACAGCGTGACGACCTGCTCGGCCTCATTGGCGCGCATCAATCCGTGATCGACGAAGACGCACGTGAGCTGTTCGCCGATCGCTTCGTGGATCAAGACGGCGGCGACAGCGGAATCGACGCCACCTGAGAGACCGCAGATTACACGGCCCTTGCCGACCTGGGCACGAATGCGCGCGATGGCCTCGTCGCGAAACGCCCTCATCGTCCAGTCGCCTTTACAGCCGGCGATGTCGCGCACGAAGTTGCGGATCAGGAGCGCGCCTTGCGGCGTATGCACCACTTCGGGATGGAACTGAACGCCGTAGAACTTGCGGCCCTCGTCCGCCACCATCGCGAACGGCGCGTTGGCCGAGACGGCGAGCGTCTCGAACCCATCCGGCAGTTTGGTCACGCGATCGCCGTGGCTCATCCACACCGGATACTTTTCACCCTTGTGCCACACGCCCTTGAACAACGGGCTGTCTTTACGGATCTCGATTTCGGCTCGCCCGAATTCAGCGTGATGGCCGCCCTCCACTTCGCCACCGAGTTGGGCCGCCATCGCCTGCTGGCCGTAGCAGATGCCGAAGACGGGAACGCCGGCGCTGAAGAGATCTTGAGGCGCACGGGGCGATGTATCCATCGTCACCGATTCAGGGCTGCCGGATAGGATGACGCCTTTCGGCCTCATCTCGCGAAATGCTTCCGCTGCCTTCTGGAACGGAACGACTTCCGAATAGACCCCCTCCTCGCGCACGCGCCGTGCGATGAGCTGAGTCACCTGAGAACCGAAATCGACGATGAGGATCTTGTCGTGGGGCTGGGTCATGGGGTCAAAAATCGATGGAGGAGAATAAGGGCGGATCGGAGCGAAGCAGTACTTCACATGGTTTCGTCAGCGTTCCTTCATTGGTTTCTTTTGAGGACGGAGACGTAGAAGGCGTCGGTGCCGGTCTTGCGCGGCGTCAACTGAAGCCCGTGCGTCGTGAACTGAACGGAATCGGCAAGAGCCGAGAGGCCCGCCGCCTGCAGCACGTCGTGTGCCGGCGCGACCGATAGACGATCCGTCCTGGCGAGAAGATGGGCGATGGCGTCGTCGTTTTCCTCAGGCAGGAGCGAACAGGTGATGTAGATGATCCTGCCGCCCGGCTTGACGAGGTCGAGCGCGCGATCGAGCACCACGGTCTGTTCCTTCACGCGCGTTTCGAGACTTCCCGGCCGCAGACGCCATTTGGCATCAGGATTGCGGCGCCAGGTGCCGATCCCCGTGCACGGCGCATCGACGAGGACGCAATCGATCTTGCCATCAAGGTCGCGCACCGCGTCGGCCCGCGCCCGTGGCGTGCGGACCTGGACGTTGCGAACACCGGCGCGCGCCAATCTGTCATGAATGGGAGCCAATCTCCTGGCGTCCGAATCCGTCGCGTAGATCTGCCCGTGGTTGTCCATCATGGCGGCGAGTGCGAGACTCTTGCCGCCGCCACCGGCGCAGAGGTCGACGACCTGCTCGCCGGGCTTGACCGACGAGAGCATCGATACGAGCTGTGAGCCTTCGTCCTGGATCTCGATCCATCCCTTGATGAATTCAGGCTCGGATTGAACCGCCGGACCGCGACCATCCTCGCTCGGTTGGATCCGCAGGCCGTAAGGCGAAAGCGGAGTTTCGATGGCACTCAGATGCGGCAGCGCATCGTGCGCTTCCTCCCGTGAACCGACCTTCAGGCTGTTGACGCGCAAATCGAGCGGCGCGCGTGACGTCAGCGCCTGCATTTCGGAAACGAGATCATCGCCGAAAAGCCGACGCAGGGACGGTTCGATCCAGTCGGGAAAATCGCCCGCAATGAACGCGGGCGCATTTTCCAACGTTCCGCCGAGTTTTGCGCGCTCGTCCGCCGTCAAAGGCTCTGGCGCGAAACGTTCGCCGGAGAACAAGCCCGCGATGGCATCCGCGGTCAAACCTCGTTGCAGGTTGAGCATCCCGATCGTCACCGCGCGCGGTGTGCTCTCGCCCATCAGATATCCCGCCGAAGCTTTGCGCCGCAGGGCGTCGTAGACRAGGCTGGCGATCGCCGCACGATCCTTCGAACCAGCGAAGCGGTGGGCGAGACCCCAATCCTTCAGGGCATCCGTCGCCGGCCGCCGACGGGTGTCGATATCGGCGAGAATGTCGATGGCAGCTGAGATACGCGCGGCGGGTGTCATCTGAAAGTCACACTGTTACGGGATCGCCAAATCGACACAATATAGCCTAGCTTCCATCCCGATCCGTGGCAAAAGCTGGCGTCTGCGTGCACTTCGCACGTCGATGTTCTGGAGCTCATTTCAATGTCGATCAAACTGGCTCGCATGGTTGCTGTCGGCCTTACTCTTGCTATCGCCGCCTGCGCGACGACACCGCCGCCGGCGACGGACCTGACGCCTCCGCCGCGCAAGGCGTACGACGCCAAGACGCAGCTCGAAAGCGGCAAGAAAATGTAGTTGCAAGCGCGGGGCGGGCCGGCGCCCGCTCCGCTCTTGTTCGTAAGCGAACCGCCGTCCCGCTAGATCGCGAGATCGGCGAAGAGAATTCTCAACGCGAAGATGATCCACATGAGCATGAGGATCAGCGCGCCGATTAGGAAGACCTGGAAACGCCAGGTGATCTTGTTGGACGTCGTGTAGATGTAGGCGTGGATGATCCGTGTGAGGACGAACAGCCACGACAGGATCACGAACGGCAGATCGGCCTTTCGGGTGATCAAGGCGAACGCGACGATCGCGTAGAACAGAACCGGCAGCTCGAATTGGTTGGCGTAGGTGTTCGACACTTGAAGGGTCTGGGCCGGCCAATTGCGCTCACCGAGCGCGATGTCCTTGATCCGGACATCGCCAGACCGCAAGCCGCCGATACGCAGCCGTCCCATCCACATGAGTACAACGAACGTCAGCAGAACCTGGACGAAGACGGGAAGGAGGACGGCTTGCACGGTCATGAAGTTAGCCTCGGTTCGGGTAGTTGGGGCTTTCCCRGGTGATCGTCACGTCGTGGACGTGGCTCTCGCGCAGACCCGCGTTGGTGATGCGCACGAAGCGCGCCTTCTCGCGAAACTCCTCGAGATCGGCTCCGCCCACATAACCCATCGCGGCGCGCAGGCCGCCGGCGAGCTGATGCAGAACGGCTGAAGCCGAACCCTTGTAGGCGACTTGGCCTTCGACACCTTCCGGGACGAGCTTGAGCGTGTCGCGGACCTCGGCCTGGAAGTAACGGTCCGCCGAGCCCCGCGCCATGGCGCCGACCGATCCCATGCCGCGATAGGCCTTGTACGAGCGGCCCTGGTAGAGGAACACCTCCCCGGGGGTTTCGTCCGTGCCGGCGAGCAGCGAGCCGACCATGGCGCACGACGCTCCCGCTGCGAGGGCCTTAGCGAGATCGCCGGATACCTTGATTCCACCGTCGGCAATGACCGGCGTTCCGGTCTCAGCCGCAGCCTCGACAGCCTCCATGATGGCGGTCAGTTGCGGGACGCCGACGCCGGCGACAATCCGGGTAGTACAGATGGAGCCCGGCCCGATGCCGACCTTGATGGCATCCGCGCCTGCATCGATCAGAGCCTTGGCGCCTTCGCGGGTCGCCACGTTGCCGGCGATCACCTGCACCGCGTTGGAGAGCTTCTTGACGCGTGTGACGCTCTCGAGCACGCGGACCGAATGGCCATGGGCGGTGTCGACCACGATGACGTCGCAGCCGGCATCGATGAGGCGCTCGGAGCGCTCGAAACCTTGCTCCCCCGTCGTCGTCGCCGCCGCGACCCGCAGCCGCCCCTGTCCATCCTTGGCAGCGTTCGGATGCGCGACCTGCTTCTCGATGTCCTTCACAGTGATCAGACCGATGCACCGGTAGTGATCATCGACGACCAGGAGCTTCTCGATGCGGAATTGATGCAGGAGCCGCTTGGCCTCGTCCTGGGTCACGCCTTCGCGGACGGTGATGAGCCTATCCTTGGTCATCAATTCGGACACGGGTTGGGCGGTGTTGTTGGCGAACCTGACGTCGCGGTTGGTCAGGATGCCGACCAGTTTGCCCCGGGAGCCGTTGGGACCGCGCTCGACGACCGGGATGCCCGAGATGCCGTGATGCTTCATGAGCGCAAAGGCGTCGGCCAGGGTCTCGTCGGGGAAGATGGTGATGGGGTTCATCACCATGCCGGATTCGTATTTCTTGACGAGGCGGACCTGCTCGGCCTGTTCCTCCGGCTCCAGGTTCCGGTGGATAACGCCGATGCCGCCGTTCTGGGCCATCGCAATCGCCATGCGCGCCTCGGTCACCGTATCCATCGCGGAGGCGATGATCGGGAGGTTGAGGCGGATCGAGCGGGTCAGTTGCGTCGAGACGTTGACGTCGCCGGGAAGCACTTCGGAGCGGCCCGGTCGGAGGAGAACGTCATCGAAGGTCAATCCTTCGATGAGCTGATCGGCGACGATGCGGGCCATGGCCAACTCCTGAAAATGGGGCGGTGCGCGTTTGGATGAGTTGGCGAGGGTCCGTATCACGA
>NZ_JBFUKD010000199.1:0-5878 GCF_056401005.1 Microvirga sp. P4_G7
GAGCAATCCAACCTGATCGGCGTCGTCGGTTCGAATCTCTCGACGCCGTTCATGGCACGGCAACTGGATCAACTGAGTCAGGCGTTGCTGAAGCGGAGCATGCAATGCCTCCTGCTCAACGCGGCGGAGGCGGAGCAGGGGATCTCGCCGCTGATCGAGCTCATTCTCGAATTCAGGGTGCGGGCCATCGTCGTCTTGTCCGGATCGCCACCCTCCGCGATCATCGACGAATGTCTCGCCAACGGCGTGCGCGTCATCCTCGTCAACCGCCAGGTGACCGATTCGGTGACCGACACGATTGTGAGCGACGACGCGCGGGGCGCGCGTCTTGCCGCGGACCGCCTTCTCGAGGCTGGCTGTCGGAAGGTGGCCGTTGTCAGCAGTGGAGCGGGGACGCCAAGTCAGACCCGGCGTCGGGAAGCATTTCTCGCCCACATGGAGAAGGCGAAATGCGAGGCGGTCACCTGGGCCCATGGCGACACCACCTATGAGGCAGGCGCCAATGCTGCACGCGAGCTTCTCAAAACGCATGAACTCGATGGCGTCTTCGGCGTGACCGATTTGCTTGCGCTTGGGTTCCTCGACGGCGCGCGCGAAATGGGCCGTCGCGTTCCTCAGGATATCTCCCTGGTCGGCTTCGACGATATTCCGCAATCGAGCTGGACCGCCTACCGCCTCACGACGGTCAGGCAATCGATGAGCGACCTCACCGAATCCGTTCTCGCCGCAATTGAGCGGGATGATGAAAAGGCCGCGCCGATCATCCATCGCATCCTTCCCGTTGAACTCGTAGAACGCGACACGACGCCCTCTCCGTAAAGTTGTGAAATTGGCGAGAATTTCCGCTTGCAATGAATTGCACACGTGTGCAAAGTGACGGTGCGAGATGGGACGATGCATCTTGCGCAAGCTGGCCGCGGAAGGCGTTGTTTTCCGAAGAAAAGAGCCGGGTATCGAGGAAACGCTTCGGCGCGCGCGTGTGCGTCGAGAAGGATGACGCCATGAGCAGTTCGGCCCTGCCGGGAGACTTTTCGCCTATTCAGAAATCCGGCATGCTGGCGCGCCGACTGTGGAATTTTTCGACGCAGCCGGAGCGAATTCTGGGTCTCATCCTTGCCGTGATCCTGGGTGCGCTGGTCCTCGTTCCGCTGTTCGAATTGCTGCGTGAAACCTTCACCGTACAGCCGTACGACAAGGCCTATCTGCCCAAGGCGCAGCCGGGCGATTTTACGCTTTTCCACTATGAGCGCGTGTTCGCGGGGCGCCTGTCCTGGGCGATTTTCTACAAGCCGTTTCTGAACTCGCTCGTGACGGCGTTTGGAGCGACAGTCATCTGTCTGTTCTTCGGCATCAGCTTGGCCTGGCTCGTCGTTCGGACCAACATCCCGTTCCGCAACACGCTCCATACCCTCGTCATGATTCCCTACATGTTGCCGTCGTGGGTTTTGGCGTTGGCATGGATCACGTTCTTCAAGAACGATCGCATCGGCGGGGCGAATGGGGCGTTCGCCTATTTCTTCGGCACGCAGCCGCCGGACTGGATCGCCTATGGCCCGATTCCGATCATCATCTGCTTGTCGTTGCACTACTATGTGTACTCGTATCTCGCCGTCTCCAGCTCGTTGACGAGTGTCGACAGTCAGCTTGAGGAAGCCGGCGCCATGTCGGGGTTGTCGCGCCTCAAGCAGCTTCTGTGGATCACCGCGCCGCTTCTATTGCCAGCGATCGGCTCTGCCGTCGTGATGACGTTCATTCGCGTCGTCGGTTCTTTCGGAACGCCGGCCGTTCTGGGTATGCCGGTGCGGTTTTATGTGCTCCCGACGCAGATTTACGCTGCCATGGGAACGCGCAACGCTGGCGATGGATTCCTGCTCGCGCTCGTGCTCGTCGTGCTCGCTTGCCTCTTCATCTACATCAACCAGCGGCTGATCGGCGTTCRCAAGAGCTTCGTGACGTTGTCCGGCAAGGGCTTTCGTTCGAAAGAGATCGATCTCGGACGCTGGCGTTGGCCCCTTTTCGCGTTCGTCATAGCCATGATGGCGGTCGCCGTCGCGTTTCCCGTGGTCCTTCTCGTTCTGCAGTCGCTGGTCAAGACGGCCGGAAACTACAGCCTCAGCAATTTGACGCTGCATTATTGGATCGGCGGCGGAGGGGAGGGCGTCGATCCGCTCCAGGCAGCCCTCGTCGACAACAGCAATATCCTCGATGCGACCTGGAACAGCCTCCGTCTGTCGTTCTTGACGGCAATGACGACCGGCATCTTCGGGTTTCTCATTGGTTACGTGGTAGTTCGAACCCGTGGCTCGTTGACGTCGCGCGCCCTGGAGATGGTTTCCTTCCTGCCATACATCTTTCCCGCGCTCGCCTTCGGCGCGATCTATATCGGTATGTTCGCGCGACCGGTGGGACCGTTTCCGGCGCTCTATGGCACTTTTGCTTTGCTCGTCTTGATTTGCTCGGTTAAGACTCTTCCCTTCACGGCGCGAACCGGCATCGCCGCGCTTCTTCAGATCGACAAGTCGCTGGAGGAGGCCGCTCGCGTTCAGGGCATTGGCTGGTTCAAGCGGATGCTCCGCATCATCGTCCCGATTGCAGCCGGCGGCCTGTTGTCTGGCATGCTGCTGAGTTTCATCAGCATCATGCGTGAATTGTCCCTGATCGTGTTGCTCGTCACCCCATCCAACAACGTGCTGTCGGGCGTCATCTACAACTACCAGAGCCAGGACATGCCGCAGCTCGTGGGCGTGGCGACCGTGCTGCTGGTGGCGCTGGTGATCGCAGTCAACCTGCTCGTGCGACTGGTATCGAAGAAGGCAAAAATCGGAGCCATCTGATTGGTCCCGATACAACCAAGCAAAACAAGCAAAAGGAGGAAACAGTCCATGAAGTCGAAAACCCTCACGAAATGGCTCGCCGCAGGCGCCATGACACTTGCTTTCGCCGCTCCGGCAATGGCGCAGAAGGCGGATCCGAAATTCGACGCCTGGCTCCAGAAGAACCAGTTCGGTGCGTTCCAGAAAGATGAGAAATGGGACGACGTCGTCGCGAATGCGAAGAAGGAAGGCGAGGTCGTCGTCTATTCCTCGACCGGCACCATGATGAAAGTCGCCGAGGATTTTGCAAAGGCCTACCCCGAGATCAAGGTGAAGGCCTACGACCTCGGTTCAGAGAAGACCATCGAGAAAGTGGTGCGCGAGCAGCAGGCCGGTGTCTACGCAGCGGACGTGATCTATACTGGCGGAACGGAGCAGATGGTTTTCGACCTCCTGCCGAACCACCGCATCGTCAACTATGTACCGTCCTATCTGGTGGACCGCATTCCCGCCGAGCATCGGGAACCGCTGCTGACCCATGTCGTCGAGGCCTATGGCATCTTCTACAACGCGGAGGCCAATCCGCAGCCACCGATCAAGAACATCTGGGAGCTGACAGAGCCGCAATGGAAGGGCCGCTTCTCCATGAAGTCGCCTGCCGGCTCGCTGACGACTCTCATGATGCTCGCGGCGATCGTCGAGCATTCCGATCAAATGGAGAAGGCCTACGAGAAGCACGCGGGCAAGAAGCTGCAGCTCTCCTCGGGAGTCGAAAATGCAGGCTATGAGTTTCTGCATCGCCTGATCGCGAATGACATCGTGATCTCCGACAACAGCTCGAAGATCGCGACAGCGGTCGGCCTGCGCGGACAGGCAAAGCCGCCACTGGCCTTCTCGGTCATCCACTACCTGACGAAAAATCAAACGGACAACTACGCCAATGCGGTTCCGTATGATCTCGATCCCGCCGCGCTCTTCTCGTATCCGACCTATGTGACGATCGCCGGGCAGGCGCCGCATCCGAATGCCGCAAAGCTCTACTTGGCGTTCCTAATGGGCAGCAAGGAGCTGAACGCGCAATCCGAACTCAAGCCGCCGTTCCGGTCCGGCAAATCCTTGGAGCTTCTGCAGGGCATGGCGGCGTTYTATCAAGTCGGCACGTTCTCGCCACGGACGGACGTTCCTGCGCCTCCGAACAGCGAATTCTGGCCGAAAGCCAAGAAGCTGACGGCCTCGCCTGAATTCGTGAAGGACAATATCGCGAAGATCAGTGACTTCTGGCTGGCCGAGACCAGCCGTTAATCGCCAGCGTGGCTTCCGAACGAGAGAATTGGCCCATGTCTGAAATCAAGCTCAGAAACATCACCAAGTCGTACGGAAGCCAAATGGCTGTTCCGGGGCTCGACCTTGAAATCCCCAAAGGCAGTTTCGTCACGCTTCTCGGCCCGTCGGGTTGCGGCAAGACCACGACCTTGCGCATGATCGCGGGCCTCGAACAGCCCACAAGCGGTGAAGTTTCGCTGGCGGGCAAGATCGTCTATTCCAGCACGACCGGATCCTTTGTCTCGCCGGAGAAACGCGGCCTCGGCTTCATTTTTCAAAGCTATGCGCTGTGGCCGAACATGAAGGTCGATCGCAACATCACTTTGGCTCTCAGCGAGGCGAAGCTTCCGGCGCAAACCGTCAAAGCCCGGCTCGCGGAAGCGCTGTCCAAAGTGCAATTGACCGGTCTCGAAGATCGGTACCCATCCGAACTGTCGGGTGGACAGCAGCAGCGGGTTGCCGTCGCCAGGTTAATTGCCGCACGCAACTCCGTCCTGCTCATGGATGAGCCGCTGTCGAACCTTGACGCCAAGCTGCGGACCGAGATGCGAACCGAATTGAAGCGTCTTCATCGCGAGCTTGGTGCCACCACCGTCTACGTGACGCACGACCAGGTGGAAGCGTTGACCATGTCCGACGTCATCGTCGTGATGAAGGATGGTGTCATCCAACAGCAGGGCAATCCGTACGAGATCTACCATCATCCGGCGAACCTGTTCGTCGCGGAGTTCATCGGTGATCCGAAAATCAATTTGTTCACGGGAACGGTGAAACGAGTTGGCGCGGAACAACGCCTTGCTTTCGGCACGGTGGATCTCGCGGTCCCGGCGGATACGGTCCTGCCGGAGGGGCCAGTGACCTTCGGGGCTCGACCGGAGAGCATCGTCATCCATGATCAGCCGGTCGCCAATGGCGTCGCGGCGGAGGTGGATGTGGTTCAGCCGACCGGTTCGCAAACCATCATTTCACTTGCGCTGAAGG
Organism: Microvirga sp. P4_G7; assembly: GCF_056401005.1. NCBI lineage: Bacteria > Pseudomonadati > Pseudomonadota > Alphaproteobacteria > Hyphomicrobiales > Methylobacteriaceae > Microvirga > Microvirga sp. P4_G7. The sequence goes on from NZ_JBFUKD010000199.1 coordinate 5,118, forward strand.
GGCAGCGGATCACGGTGCTGATCCCGAGGTTCGAAATCAGCCTGCCGAAGAACAATGTCTGGATCGAGTTCTCCTTCGATCATCTCAGCTTCTTCGACGCTTCGGGCAATCGCATCGAGACGAAAACACCTCAACCAGCTTCCCACGCCGCATGAGGGCGGCGCATTACGAATAAGGACGCCTTTAGCCCATGAATCCCGCCAAGAAATATCCTCGCCCGCCGTTGAGCCTCATCGTCGATGATCTTCCGCCTTTCGGCATCAAGATGTTCGTCGGCGACGCAGAGGCGGCTGCCGACAAGGGAGCGTTGGAGAAGAACGACATCGCCATCGTGATCAATTGCGCGGTCAATCTCGATGTCGATTACAGCGGCGATATGGAGGCGGGTGTTTCGCAATCGCAGAAGGGGCCGTTCCGCAACTACAAACTGGGTCTCATCGACGACGACGGCAATCCGGAAACGATGCTGATTGCCGGCTATTTCATGCTCGACGGCGCGTTGCGCCAGAAGTTGCCCGACCGTCCGACCTACCCCCACCGCCGGCATGGCAACGTTCTGATTCACTGCAGGGGTGGGCGCTCGCGCTCGGTCATTCTGGCGGCCCTCTATATTCACATCCAGATGCCGGACCGTTTCCCGACGCTCGATTCCGCCATCGATCATCTGCGCCAGGCGCGCGCACTTCACCCGGACGAATGGTTCGAAACGCCCAAGCCGATGTTGATCGAAGCCGCTCGCTTTGCGGCAGGATGGATTGAGC
>NZ_JBFUKD010000200.1:0-5844 GCF_056401005.1 Microvirga sp. P4_G7
GCCTGCCTTGGTGGCGATTTTCCGAAACTTCCGCGAGAATGTGGCTCTCCGCCATGGGAGCCCAGACGATTCATCCAGGATCACCGGGCCAATTCTTCGCGTATCCGGCACGGCTTGTAACATGGCGAGCAGTTCAGGGTGCTTCTTCAGGTCGTGTTCTGCAGTCTCAGAACCGTTTGATTTGGACGTTGGTTTTTCAAGGATCCAGTCTCTATCGATGTGGTTCCACGTCAGGCCCCATTGCCAAATCCACGCGCCGTCACTGATGGCCCCTTTGACCTTCTCTCGTTCTTCAGGACGGGGCTTTACCCATTCCCCGATGACGTCCTTTTGACGGAGGCCAAGTTCGAACTGGATGAGCACGGCAAGGGCGATCGAGTCCCGGCCAACGTCCGCGTCGGATAGCGCTGTCGTGGTGAACTTGACGACTTGGTCATAGGTCGGTCGGCTCTTGCGCTGCCCTGGGATCGCAAACTCGGTCCTGGTAAGGACTTGGCCCAGCTCGAGGCAGTTCCCGTCTCTCAGCTCGCAGCCGTAGTTTACGACGCGCCGGAGAGTCTGAACGCAGGCGTAGCCGCTTCTCTCCCCGTAGGTGTCGACCCAGTTCTTATGCCATCTGCGGACGTCCCGCCCGTTGACTTCGCTGAGATGCCGCTTCCCAACGCTGGCGACGATCGTCTTGATGTACCGGCTATAGAATTTCTGGGTATCCGCCCGCTTCGAGTGGTACGGGCTGTCCTCGTCGGTCTCGAATGCCGTACAGATCCACCCGATTGTCCCCAGCCCGTGGGGGTTTTTGCTGACCTCGGCGCCGCCCGCCCATTCCAGCATCTCGGCGTTGAAGCGCCGGCACATCGCGGCAACTTCAGTCCGGTCGGCTGGACTTTCCCACCCGAGTCCGTGAATTCTGACCGTCTTCGGTTTGTAGCCCTTTTTTACGAGCGCCTCGTCGGCAACCCAATAGAGATCGATGCGCCCATTGTGGCGCTTCATCCGCTTAAGACCGGGGGCGAATAGCTCGTGGTCTTGGTTGGGGGGCATCCCAGTTCTCCTCTCCGTCTGGTTTAGTCGCAGGTTTAAGTTCGCTCAGGCCATGCCGTCTGTCGAGGAAGGCGCGGACTGCCGGCCAATACCTGCCGCCAAATAGAGGGTCGATTCCGGGCAGGCCCCGACGCTCAAGTACGGCCGCGATGCCATCCCACTCCTTTACTCTGTCGGTTGGAAGGATTTCGGCCGCGAGCCTCTTCTCGTCCGGGTAGAGGGGCATGGTGTCGACATGCTGCTGCTTCGGCATCCGTGCTATCCTCCTATCCTATCGGAAAAGCGCAATTCCTTGCGGGAATGCACATGGAAAAACACTGGTTCGCCCCGCCTGTGCCCATCGTACGGTCTATCGGCTCGATTCTGCCGGTAACTCGTGTTGAGCGAGCCGCTGACATCCTGCTCCACGAATGGCCGAAGGAAGCGATGGGAAAACCGGCCCATGCCCTTGCTGTCGGAACTTGCCTGAAGTGCCTTCAAGGGAAGTGCAAGCCTAAGGACTTCCGACTGGCATTCGAGGCGGCGGCGCGTGAGGCTGGGAACTTGGCGGGAATGGCCGATGATTAAGCGGACGCTATGCCACGACAAAAAGGTGCCGGCGCGATCGGGCAATGCAATCGGGACATGTAGGTCGCTCGCCCGGCAGAAATGGCCGGGTTTCTTCGGCAGGGATATCGATCCCACACACGGTTCGCCGAATATAGCCTTGGTCTTTGCCTGAACATCGTACGCACGCGTGAATGCGACCGTCCGGGTCGAGCCAGAATGAGGAACCGGTGAATGCCTGAATGATCTCTGCCATAACAGATCTCCGCGATCCCAGTCAGCACAGATCTGCGCTTTGATCAAAGCATTGCCGTCCTGCACCACCTGGTCCGGCAACCTGTGCTTGATGTCCCAGCCCTTGTCGGTCCGTTCCGCCTCGAAGTAGGCGATGAGGGAGCCCTCGAACATCGCTACCAGTTCCGGCGTGATATTCGCCCCTTCCATGATCGTGCCCGTCCGGTCGGACAACAGCGCTATCTTTGGCGCGCCGGTCGTCTCGGGTCTCCGATCTGCAAGCGGATGATCATTCAGACGATAGTCTCTCAGCCAGACACCTCGAACACGTGACCGCGTCGTCGTCCTTAGAACCTCCTTCTTCCCCGGGAAGATAGGCGGATTGCTGCGGGACCCTCGTTCCACAATCAGTCCAAAAGAAAAGCATGCCATCAGCGGCCGGGGCGCCCACGCACGAATGCACGTGGCCGTCGGTGCCGCGCCAAAGAACCGGCAATCCAATGATGGAGCGGACGGTCTCAGACATGGCCAAACTCCCTGCTCAGGTTGATTTGGAGTCCCTGAACGCAGAATGGCCGTGGTTGGATCCACGCTCTCGTCAACTTGAATACGCGCGGTCGAGACATTCTCGACAAGTGATCTCCTCGCCGCGCTCGGGCAAGAAGGCAGCGGTGGGCGGCACGGCACAACCACAGAATGTCCAGATGTGCAGTTCGCCCTTCGTGTTCCGCAGGCCCTCGCAGCAATGCACGATGCCGTTTCCGTCGTGCCAGACAATCGGTCTTCCGGTGATCGCGCGTACGGGTTGTGCCATGGCCGCAAACCTCCAGCGTATCCAATTAGAGTCTGGGAACGCACAACGTCCGGGCCAAGGTCCATGCAGATCGGGACACCAATGGGGGTAGGTCTTGGGAGGTGTAGCTGGCCAAGTGAGGTCATTCCGCGGCCTCCAAGAGAGGCACCGCGACCGATGGCCGTCGGATCTTGGCGATGGCCCGCTCGCGGTAGTTCGCGCTGACCAGATCCTCGGCCTCGTCAGGACACACCGAGTTGCCGCACATGCGACCTTGCTGTTCAGCAGTCAAAGGGATGATGGTCCCGTCCTCGAGCATTCCGTGATCGATGGTGTAATCGGGTCTGAACCCTTGGGCCCTGAAGCGCTCACGCGGCGTCAGCATCCGCATGCCGATGTCGATGATGACATATGGCTCGCCTCGGATCGTAACGGTCACCAAGCCGTGGCGGGGTTTGGTGGTAACGGTGTGGAGCGGCTCGTCGGCGCCTTGGACGGGCTCGCYGGCACCGTAGTATTTGGCGATGAACGCGGCAACGAGACCCGCATGGCGACCGCCTGCGGTGTCCGTCTTGAGCGGCTCTTCCGGGTTGCCGCCAGCCGCTTCCGAGTTTGACCCGTAGAAGTGCGTGAGATGCGCGGCGACCAGTCCTTGAGTGCACCCTTTGCCGACGATGGTCGACACCGGCTCGCGCGCATCGTGTCCGACCATGTCGGTGTTGTGCTGAGCGAGGAAGGCGGCGACGACGCTTAGACCGGCACCGCCAGCGGTGACGGTGTGGACGGGCTCACCAGCGCCGTTAAATGGCTTCTGCGCATTGCGCATAGTCATCAGGTGAACAGCGGCCAAGCAGGCATCCGCCTTTGCTGTCTGCGTCGCGACCGGAAGATTCCCCGGACGCGGTTCCGTTTGCGCGGCGCGGCCGCCACAGCCGACCAAGATCGGCGTCACGATCCCGAGCGGCGCCGCGCCCCCGCCATGGGTCTCGGATGCGTGAGAGGTGATCGTGTGAAGAGGCTCGTCGATGTGATGCCCGGTCGCGCCGCGGTTGAACTTGGTCACGAACGGAGTGATGACCGCATTCTGGTCTTTCCGCGACGCGGTGATTGTGTGAAGCGGCTCCTCTGCTGATCTGTTCCGGCCGCCCTGTTGGGCGTAGGTCACGAACCCCGGAACGATGAAGGGYTTTTCCGCATTCACGACGTATCGCATGACGCCCTTAGCGATGCGAGCGAGCGTCGCCTCGGCTAGGGGCCGCTTCGCCCTCAAACCCCATTTCTGCTTGATCTCCTCCGACGTGTCGAAGATCGAAGGGCATGGGAGAGACCAGTCGATGACGTCGGACGCGGCGGTGCGCCACGGCTGGAGAACGCCGGCGGCGATCTTCGCAGCGTCGATGGGATCGTTCGGATTCCCTCGCTTGGGTGCTGGCCAAACGATCGGCTCGTCGTCGCGTCGCATGATGACATAAAGCCGCTTGCGGATCGTCGGCGCGCCGGCACGCCAGGCGCGACGCTCCTGCCATTCGATCTTCTTGTAGCCGAGCGCTTTGAACGAAGAGACGTAGTTCCTAAACGTTGCGCCCTTCTGGACCGGGCACGGCGTGCCGTCGTCCAGGAGCGGGCCCCAGTCCTGAAACTCCTCGACGTTCTCAAGGAAGATGACGCGCGGCCGCTGCCATTTCGGGAGCGCCTTGACCCATTTCAGCGCGATCCATGCGAGTCCGCGGATCTCCTTCTCGCGCGGCTTGCCGCCCTTGGCCTTGCTGAAGTGCTTGCAGTCCGGCGAAAGCCACAACATGCCAATCGGCTGGCCGTCACACATCGCCACGGGATCGACGTGCCAAACGTCCTCGGCAATGTGCCGGGTCCCCGGATGGTTGATACGATGCATCGCGAGCGCGGCTCGATCGTGATTGATGGCGATGTCCGGATCCCGTCCGGTCGCGGCGCGGATTCCCTCAGAGGCGCCGCCACCGCCGGCGAAACTGTCGACGATAAGCTCGCGCATCATGCCACCACCTTCATCGCGTCGATATTGCTTTGGTGAACTTCGAAGGAGACTGCGACGACCCAGGGGTTGGCGTCCCAGGAGCCGGGACCGTTGATGTGCCGCCATAGGTTTTTGAAACGATCGCGAGCGGTCGTGCAGTCGGAGCAGTCGACTTCCGTCACGCCGTAGTTGGTACTGAAAGCTCCGTGAACGCCATTGCCGTCACATTTCGGGCAGTAGATTTCATCGCCAGCGTTGCCCTCCATCGAGGTCGGCACTCCTTCCGCGATCGCGTCCGTGCAGCTGATGTCCTTCAGCCGCTCGACCTTCACGCCGGTCACGACGAGGGTGAGACGCGAAGCCCAGCGGGGCATGAACATGCCGGGCCGCAGCTTTCCCTTTAGGCCTATCTCCGCATAGTTGCGCGCGGTCGCTGCATACTCAATGTCAGCATCGAGCGGGATATCTCTTGGCCGCACTGCATTCAGACTTCGCGCCGCATGCCATGCCTCGCGGACATAAAGGTGATCGCCGACGTGGTAAGGTAGAAGCTCCAGCAGTTCGGCGTGGCGAAGATCGTGCCACCGCTTGCCGCTGTCGCGCAAATGCCAGTCGTAGCCTGCGGTATCGCTTTGCCCGAACTCACTGAATCCGCGATACTGGCGAAGTACGATGCCGCGCCGCGTCTGCGTCTTGCGCCTTTCGAGGAGCGCGCGGACCATCGGGCCMGAGAAGAGGATCGGACGATCRGTCATTCTGCCTTCTCCTGAAGAGCGCGGACGGGGAAATCCTCTGGACACAATGTCTCGCCCGGCTGCAGCGCGGCTTCCGCCCCCTTGCGCGTCAGGAAGAAGAGATCGCCGTAAGAGGTCGCTTCGCGTTCGACCCGCGCGAATCCTGCTCTTCGCATCCCCTCCCAGGCGGCATGCTTTTTGCCAGCACGCGAGATGAGGTATCGATTGCGGTACGATCGCCGGTCTTTGTTCGGAAGGCCGAGAGCGTGGCGGGCAAGTTCGAGCTGCTGTGATGTCAACTCAGCCATCATTCCGCTCCTGTAGTGCTTGTCTGCCTGCGGTTTCCGCTTCGGCGCGGCATTCATCGCACTGCATGTTGCCCTTCTCGCTCTGGAACACTTCATCGCAGGCGAGACACGTGCAGAGGTACGAGCCGGGATAGCGGACGCTTTGCTTCTCTGTGAGCTTCCAATATTCTTCGCTCATGCCTCTCCCCCTTCGCG
>NZ_JBFUKD010000201.1:0-5797 GCF_056401005.1 Microvirga sp. P4_G7
CCACGAAACCGATTTGAGCGATCTTGATAGGGAGCTGAGACCGAACAGCGTCGATTCCGGGAGCTAGGCGGCTTGAGGTGGCTCTGCGAAGAAAATTCCAAACAGGGGCAGTTCCTTGTCGTACCCTTTGAGAAGGCGGGATCCGAGCGGGGTGAGCGTGCGCTTTCCCTTCACCGCGTTTGAAACGGCCTCATCCGTCAGGATTTCCCGATCTGCTGCCGATGCACAGAGCCGGGCGGCAAGGTTCACGACGCTGCCGATGGCCGTGTAGTCAAAGCGGCTCTCATATCCAATCCGTCCGACTGTGGCCGATCCCATGGCGAGGCCCACGCCGAAGCCGATCCTGTGTCCGCGATTCCACCAGCGGATGATGAGGTCCTGCACACTCCGCTGCATCTCGATCGCGAGATCCAACGCCCGGAGTGCCGGGTCTTCGACCGGAACGGGCGCATTCACCAGTACCATCAGGCCGTCGCCCGAGAAGCTCGTGAGTGTTGCCGCGTATTTCGTGATGATCTTCCCCAGTGCCTCATAATATTCAGAGAGCACGCTCATGACCTCCTCGGGCGCTGCTCTTGCCGAGAACGAGGTAAAGCCTCGCAGGTCGCAGAAAACGACGACGACCTCCGTGCGACGGCCCTCGAGCACGCCATCGTCGCCCTTTCTGTCGACGAGCTCTGCCACCTGAGGCGCTAGGAAGCGTTTGAGTTTTGCAATTCGCTCCTGGCGCTCTTGCGAGACGGCCAACTCGGCCGCCATGACGTTGAATCGGTCAGCGAGCCGCTGAAGCTCATCGCCCGTCCGGATCTGAATGCGGTGATCGAATTGACCGGCTCCGATGCGCTCGGTTCCTTCTTCCAAACGCCGGATCGGATCGGTCATTCGGCGCGCCAATGCATAGGCGAGAAGGCCCGCGAAAGCGGCACCGGCGAGGAGCAGGCCAGCCGTTCGCCACAGAGCGGCGTAGGTGGGCGCTAAGGCCTCGGTGAGCGGCTGCGCGACGACGACAGTCCAGCCAGGACCAGCTACGGGCGCGGCGGCCGCCACTATGGCGTTGCCCTGCGCATCCCGGCTTGTTGCGAGGCCGGCCCCGGCGCGCACAACCGCTTCGCGGATCGCCTGGAAAGGCTTGAGCGTCGCCTCGTCGTTTCCACGCAGGACGATACTGATGTCCGGATGAGCGACCAGACGGCCCGCGCTGTCGAGGACGAAGGCGTGGCCTGTTTCTCCAATCTTGATGGCGGAGATCACGTCCCAGATCAGCTTGAGGTTCACCTCGGCGACGACAACGCCGACCGACGGCCGGTTGCCCGAAATCGCGATCGTTAGATACGGCTCGGAGCCTCTGTAATAGCTGACTTCCCCATACCAGATCCCAGCCGAGCGCGCTCCCGCGATCGCCGGCTCGGTAGAACGGTCCGTGCGGCTCTCGGTTCGGTTCAGACCGATCCGAGACACATAGAGGCGCTCGCGTCCGGCACCGTCGACGAGCGTCAGGTTGACGATCGCCGGCACCTGACGGAGGAGACGCTGGGCATCGATCCGCCGCCGCTCATCCAGTTCATCGCTCCAGGGAAGCTGGACCAGCCAGCCAAGCTGATTGGTGAGGTCATCGACAAATCCCTGGATCCTCGATGCCGCTGAACGTGCCTCGACGCCGAGCAGTTGGTCCAGCCTCGAACGCTGGTCGCGATAGCCGAACCAGGCCTCGCTGACGCCGTTTGCCGCGAGTGGAACGACGACGGCTAGGAACAGCACGAGGAAGTACTTCCGGAAGAGGCCACGAAAGCGAAGACGCTGCCCGATCATGCCTCGTACGCCTCAATCGAACGACGGCCGAAATCAGAGGTCTCTGCGACCCGTATGCATGCCGGCGCTCGTGCCGGCAGGGCGCCATTGCCCAAGGTGGGGCTCGGAAGCACCGTGAACTTTCGCCGCCTCATCCGGATCACCTCTCGGATCGCGTGAGTGGACGCTACTCTACGACAGGAAAGAGGAGGGTTACAAAAGGCGCTTTTTCGAACAACGTGCTTTCTGGCACTTGCCCCTATTGCAGAAGCCCGKAGGCGGCCCCGGGGCAATCGGCGTCGCTAGCGGAACCGGGCGTTTAGTATCTCGATAAGCGTCAGCGTCACGGTAATCGTCGCCGGTCCCAGGATCAGACCGGGCGCGCCGAAAAAGATAATTCCCCCGACAGCCCCAATGAACGCAACGACGGTGTGGAGTTTGAGACGGTTCCCCACAAGCATCGGATAGAGAAGATTATCGATGCCGGCGACGACGACGCCGCCCCATGCTGCGAGAACCAAAGCTTTCGCCCAATCGCCTCCGAGGGCCAGAATGATTGCGGCTGGCACCCAGACGACGAATGCACCTAGTACGGGGACGATGGCGAGCATCCCCATCACGACGCCCCAAAAAAGAGGGGAGGACAGACCGAGCCACCAGAACATCAAACCGCCCAATACTCCTTGGACTGCCGCGACGACGAGAGTACCGAAGATCGTTGCGTATACGGTATCCAAGAAACGATCGGCGACGAGACGAGTCTCGGCCTTTGTCATCGGAGAAAGTGACACAAGCGCATTCCAGGATTTCTCGCGATCCCGAAGAAAGTAAAAAAGCAGGTAGAAAGTCAGGACGAGCGTTATGAGCTGGGTGACCGACATCCGAAGGAGGGATGTGCTCTGTGCCGTAAGCCACTGGGCAAGTGTGCTGACGGCTCCGGCGGGATCGAGGCGTTCTTGGATCCAATCGGCCGCTGCCATCAGACGTGGATAGGAACGGAGAACCTGCCAATCGGCGCTGCGCAAGGCGGCTTCTGCCGACAAAGCTCCGCTCGCGACTTCGCGCACCAGTTGCTGCAGGACGAGGAGTAACGGAACCCCGACGACGATGGCCGCCGCGGCGACGGCCAATCCTGAGGCGACGTTGACGTTCCGAACGTAGCGCTCCAGCCACCGCTGGAGCGGGCAGAACATTATGCTCAGAACCATTGCCCAGACGAGTGGCGAAAGAAAAGGAAGCGAAAGTTCGTAGCAGAGATAAATTCCGATCAAAGCGAGCAGGATGACGACCGCAATCCGCAGCCGTTTAGGCATGAGAGTATGCGGAGTTCTCGCCTGCCGCTCCGTGTCTTCCATCAACAGCTCCTGAATTTGCATATATGTCGCCAAACGCTGAAGAAAACCGAGTGCTGGAACGCAACGAAATGTCAGGGTGGCGCCTGGTAGGACACCGGACCCGTTGCGCTTCTGTCTATGCGGGGCTCAAGACCATTGAGGAAATCCGCCAACCCACAGGTCTGCCCTTCGCGAGACGGCGAACAACCCGGCAATGTGAGCGCCGCACGTTGCGGCCGTGACTCTCCGACGAGCGGCACCAGATTGCGGATCTGGTCCATCGTCTGCGCGGTGTAGTACGCACGAACCGATTGTTCATTCGTAACTGTGTCTCGGGATCGCTCAAATACGATTGCGCCGCCCGGCGGTGTGTCGTTCGCCGGGTAATCCTCCAACTGCCAGTTCACGCCCAGCGCGGCTTGCATGGTGGCGATGTTGCTGTCGTGACCGACGATCAGCAGAAGTTTCGACGGAGGCGGTCCCTGGTCGCTCGCTCCAGCCAAATCCGTTCCCTGCTTCAGCGCGATCGCGATCTGGTTGAGGATCTGCGATGCGCTCCGCTTTGCGATGTAGGGAACGCGCAAGGTCAAATCGTATTGTGCTTTGTGAAGGCTCAGCACCGCTTTGACATCGGACGCTGTCCTGACGCGGCCCCATCCGACCAGTTTCGACGGCATTCCGCCGGAATACTCGAGGCGGATAACCTCGCCAACCGTCGACGCGTCGGCGAGAGGCCCAGCCAGAGTGAGGCGATTTCCTTCCTTCGTGGCAATCCTGATGCGCCATGGCAAATCGATGAGGCGGCAAGTCGCGCTCAAACCTGCTTTCGAGCAGGCCTGTGGCGTGGGACCGCGAAGAACCGTCGCCAGATGTGCGAAATCCGCGGCGTAGTGCTTCTTGGCCGAAAGCTGGCTTCCACCCATGGCAGCGATGACCGCCTCCTTCGCCACTTTCGCGTCAAGGGGCGCGATACCGGCTTCCGTCGGATGGAAAAGCGCGTCCGCCGTTGCCGCGTTGAACCCTGTCACGAGCCCGCAATTGGGAAACAACCCAGCTAGGATGGCGTTCGCGGTCGCTCTGGTGCGCTCGGCCTTGTCGGCCCAGGCGAAGACGTCCCCAGTCGTCGGGCAGGGGCTCGGAACGATAAATTGAGGGCCGACATACAAGCTCCGGAAATGCTGCCCCATCAATGTCGCCGCCGCTGCGCCGTGAGGCGTCAGATTGCCATCCGGCACCGGCCATGACGGCCAGGCGTCGATTGAAAGGGGATCGAGCGCTTTCTGGTTCGTCGGCGGGCGAACCCCGTGTCGGCTGAAGATCACGACCTTGTCGAGGACCGTTTCAGCCGTCGCGGATGCCGGCACGTAGATCGCGAGAGCCATCAATCCGGAAGCCAGGAGCCTTCGCATTCGTCGTCCCTTAACTCAACCCTGCAATGCAGCCGGTTTTCACTCGAGCGTAGCAGGATGATCGGGGCAACGTCGAGCCAGAGGCGTTGTTGGTGTTTCAAATCGACCGACAGGCGCAGGATCACGCGGTGAAAGGCAATTTGAACTGGCGCTTCTGCAACCCACGCCAAGCCGCGTTTGCGCGTTCGCTGCGATCGTCCTCGCTCACACCCTATGCGCGTTCCGACATTCAGGCCCGCATTTTTCTGAGCGACGGCCACCATGCTGCTTGCAAGTACTGTTAAGCCATGCGAGCTTTCGCAGCCTGCAACGGTAGAGTTCGATAGCCTTTGTCGTGGGAATGGGATGTTGAAGCGGTTTGCTGCACCGAACCGAATTGTTCATCACCGAGTTCCGGATATCAAGGATTGTCCATGCCGTCCAAGTTCACACGCCGCAGTTTTCTCACCACAGTAGCAAGCGCGACGACATTGGGCGTCAGTACAGGCCTCGCTGCTGAAGAGGCTTGCGTCACGACAGCAGGCGCATCTTGCGCATTGCCACAGCCTGATGACGCGCCATTCGACACGATTGTCGTTCTGATGATGGAGAACCGCTCGTTTGATCATCTGCTCGGGTGGCTACCGGGCGCGAACGGTCGACAAGCGGGACTAAGTTACGCCGACGAGAGTGGTGCCGAGCACTCTACATGGCCGTTGGTGCCAGACTACCAGGGATGTCACTATCAGGATCCTGACCACACCTGGAAGGGTATCGCAGTTCAATATGCAGGAGGTCGTTGCGATGGGTTTCTCCACACCCGCACCGACCGCAACCTTCCGGCCGACCTATACCCGATCAGCTACTACGGCCGAGGCGATCTGCCCATTCTTGCCGCCCTCGCGGAGAACTATACGACGTTCGACAACTACTTCTGCTCGATGCAGGGACCCACGTGGGAAAATCGGCTGTACCAGCTGACCGGAACCACGCAGGTGGGAATGGATGAAATCGTCGATCATTTCCCGCGCAACGATGCCGAGCGACCGTGCACCATTCAGACGACGATCTTCGATCGCGTGAGGCAAGCCGGGTTGCGTGCAGCCTATTACTATCATGGCGAACCGATGACGGGCCTCTTCCAGAGCAAGCGATACGACGACATTTCGTTTACGATCGATCGCTTCTGGGAGGATGCGCGCCGGGGCGAACTTGCCAACGTGGTGTTCGTGGATCCCGACTATTCGGACGCAGCAGAGGACGCCGGAACATCCAACGACTATCACC
>NZ_JBFUKD010000202.1:0-5786 GCF_056401005.1 Microvirga sp. P4_G7
GCTTTTTCTCGGCGAGCCTTGGCGATTCGGCCCCCGAGATCGCCCGCGCGATTCACTTGGAGCTGGGGCGTCAGCGCGACGAGATTGAGCTGATCGCATCGGAAAACATCGTCTCTCGCGCGGTCCTGGAAGCCCAGGGCTCGATCATGACCAACAAATACGCCGAGGGTTATCCCGGCCGTCGCTACTACGGCGGGTGCCAGTTCGTGGACATCGCCGAGGAGTTGGCCATCGACCGGGCGAAGCGTCTGTTCGACTGCAAATTCGCCAACGTCCAACCGAATTCCGGCAGCCAGGCCAACCAGGCCGTCTTCATGGCGCTGATGAAGCCGGGCGACACCTTCATGGGTCTCGATCTGGCCTGCGGTGGACATCTGACCCACGGCTCCCCCGTGAACATGTCCGGCAAGTGGTTCAACGTCGTGAGCTACAAGGTGCGTCCGGACGATCAGGTGATCGACATGGACGAGGTCGCCGAACTTGCTCGCACCCACAAGCCGAAAGTCATCGTGGCCGGCGGCTCGGCCTATTCGCGCTTCTGGGATTTCGCTCGTTTTCGTGAAATCGCGGACGAGGTCGGCGCTTTCTTCATGGTCGATATCGCCCACTTTGCCGGGCTCGTCGCCGGCGGCGCCCATCCGTCCCCGTTTCCGCATGCCCATGTGGTCACGACAACCACGCACAAGACCCTGCGCGGCCCGCGCGGTGGCATGATCCTCACCAATGACGAGGATATCGCGAAGAAGSTCAAYTCGGCCATCTTCCCGGGTCTGCAGGGYGGYCCGCTGATGCACGTCATCGCCGCTAAGGCGGTGGCCTTCGGCGAGGCGCTGCGACCGGATTTCAAGATCTACGCCCGCCAAGTGGTGGACAATGCCAAGATGCTCGCCGACACGATGGTGTCGGGCGGCTACGCGATCGTCGCCGGCGGCACGGACAATCACCTCATGCTCGTCGATCTTCGTCCCAAGAAGTTGACCGGCAAGGCGGCTGAGGCCGCGATGGGACGCGCCCACATCACCTGCAACAAGAACGGCGTGCCCTTCGACCCGGAGAAGCCGATGGTGACCTCGGGCGTGCGTCTCGGAACGCCGGCGGCCACTTCGCGCGGCTTCGGCCTCGCGGAGTTCCGCAAGGTGGGAGAGCTGATCGTCGAGACTCTCGACGGCTTGGCGGCCAATGGCGAAGCAGCCAACGGCCATGTCGAGGAATCGGTGAAGAAGCGGGTTCACGAATTGACGCGTCGCTTCCCCATTTACGCCTGAGGCCAAGACCACCAGATGCGCTGCCCCTATTGCGGAAGCCTCGACACGCAGGTGAAGGATTCCCGCCCGACGGACGATTCGTCAGCGATCCGCCGGCGGCGCGTCTGCCCCGATTGCGGCGGTCGCTTCACGACCTTCGAGCGGGTGCAGTTGCGCGAACTCTTCGTCGTGAAGAAGTCGGGCCGCCGGGTGCCCTTCGATCGCACCAAACTCGAACGGTCGGTCGAGGTCGCGCTGCGCAAGCGTCCGGTCGAACCGGAGCGGGTGGAGCGTATGATCAACGGCATCGTGCGCCAACTCGAGAGCCAGGGCGAGTCAGACGTGCCGAGCGAGATGGTCGGCGAGATGATCATGGAGGGCCTCAAGGGCCTCGATGACATCGCCTATGTTCGCTTTGCGTCGGTCTATAAGAACTTCCGTGAAGCCAAAGACTTCGAGGAAATTCTTGGCAGATTGCAGGAAGACGAGAACACGGAGCCGGATGAGCCGCCGTCGTCCCGTGCCGGCGAATGAGACGTCCATTCGTTTTTGAGAGCGCTCACCGATGAGCGAGACGGCCCACGATGAACGCTTCATGCGTCTGGCCCTCGCAGTCGGAGCGCGCAATCTCGGACTGACGTGGCCCAACCCGGCCGTGGGATCGGTCGTGGTCGTCGAGGACGGGGACGGGCCATTGATCCTCGCGCAAGGCGCGACGCGCCCTGGTGGACGACCACATTCGGAGCGCGTGGCATTGAAGGCCGCGGGAGAGGCGGCGCGCGGCGGGACTCTCTACGTCACGCTCGAGCCTTGCTCCCACCAAGGGCAGTCGCCACCCTGCGTCGACGCCATCATGAAGGCTGGGATCAAACGCGTCGTTTCCGCGCTGGAAGATCCCGATCACCGGGTCGCCGGCCGCGGACATGCGCTTCTGCGCGACGCCGGCATCACGGTATCGGTCGGTTGCCTGGGCCAGCAGGCGCGGCGGGACAACATCGGTCATCTCACCCGCGTGACGAAAGGGCGTCCCGCCGTCGCCCTCAAGTTGGCGCGCACCACCGAGGGGTTCGCCGGCGTTCGCAACGGGAGTCGGTTGATGATAACCGGCGAACTCGCCAACGCGCGTCTTCACCTGATCCGCGCCCACGCGGATGCGATCATGGTTGGTGTCGGAACCGTCCTGGCCGACGACCCGCTCCTCAACGTCCGCCTCCCAGGGCTCGAAGACCGCTCCCCGATCCGCATCATCGTCGACAGCGCCTTGCGTACCCCCGTTTCGGCTCGGGTGATTGCCGGGTCCAGAAGCATTCCGACGTGGATCGTGGCGACAGTCGATGCCCCGGTTGAGCGCGAGCATGCGCTCATCGCCGCTGGGGTCGAGGTTCTTCGCGTGGACCGGGACGCGACCGGTCACGTCGATCTTGGCGCAGCGCTCCAGTTGCTGGGGACGCGGGGACTGACGCGGGTTTTCAGCGAAGGCGGGCCGGGTCTTGCGGATGCGCTGGCCAAGGCCGATCTGATCGACGAACTGATCCTTGCGACGGGGGGCTCCGGGAAGGGCCAGGGCGACGTGCCTGCACTCGGACCCGCGCTTCAGGACAGAATGGATGAATTGCGCCTTGTCGGCGACGAGATGCTCGGCCGCGACCTGCTGATGTTTTGGGAGAGAAATTGATGTTCACGGGTATCGTTACCGATGTGGGCCGCGTCGCCTCGATCGCGGACGCAGATAAGCTTCGGCGCATCCGCATCGAGTCGGTCTACGACCCGGCCTCGATCGCGCTCGGCGCCTCGATCGCGTGTGGCGGACCTTGCCTGACCGTTGTCGACGTCGGGCCGCGCGGAAACGGATGCTGGTTCGATGTGGACGCGGCGGCGGAGACCCTCGATCGGACGAACGTCGGTCAGTGGCACGTCGGAACCAGGATCAACCTGGAACGCGCACTCAAGATCGGCGACGAGCTCGGTGGCCACATCGTGACAGGACACGTGGACGGCCTCGCCACCATCGTCGCCCGCGAGGAGATGACCGCCGGCGACAATCCGTGGGGGCCGACGGCACGGTTCGAGATAAAAGTTTCAAAGGAACTGGCGCCCTTCATTGCCCAGAAAGGCTCGATCACCCTCGACGGGACGTCGTTGACGGTGAACGCGGTCCATGACGACGTGTTCTCGGTGCTGATCATTCCGCACACGCTCAGTGTTACGACCTGGGGCGAGCGCAAGGTGGGAGACATGCTGAATCTGGAGGTCGACATGATGGCACGGTATGCCGCGCGACTTGCGGATGCTCGGGCGGCGGGGTAGGTCACGGCCAACGCGTAAAACCTCGTTCGTTGCGGGCCAACGGCTCTCGTCGGCATGAGGATGCTCTTTTTCAAGTTCTGATCGGTTGTCTCATGGTTGCGAACCACGCCAAGCCTCAAGCCCGCCCGCCCGTTCCCGGCGCCCGCATCCTGATCGTGGAGGCGCGGTTCTACGACGACATCGCGGACGAATTGCTGCGCGGCGCGAAGGCCGCAGTCGAGGCCGCACAAGCGACCGCGGATGTGCTGACAGTCGACGGCGCTCTCGAGATCGCGACGACCGCCGTGATCGCTCYGGAAGCCGCGGAGGAAGCCGACACGCCATACGACGCCGTCGTCGCCCTCGGCTGCGTCATCCGTGGCGAGACGGGCCATTACGATATCGTGGCGGGCGAAAGCGCCCGCGCTTTGATGGATCTTTCCCTGTCCTTGAGCCTTCCTCTCGCCAACGGCATCCTGACGGTCGAGAATGATGATCAGGCCTGGGCGCGAGCACGCGTCAATGAAATGAACRAGGGCGGCGGCGCGGTCGAGGCGGCTCTCGCCGTTCTTCGCATCAAGCGACGCCTTCAGGGAGCCTGAGCCATGGCAAAGCCCGCAGAACGCGCCGCCGCCCGCCTTGCCGCCGTTCAGGCGCTCTATCAGATGGACGTGTCCGGCAAGGACGTCGCCGATGCGCTGGCCGAGTTCGAAGCGTTCTGGATCGGACGCGAGGTCGAGGGCATCACGTTCCAACCCTCCGACAACGCTTTCTTTCGCGATATCCTCTCAGGTGTCGTCAACAATCAACGGGCGATCGACGTCAGCGTCGACAAGGCCTTGGCGGCAGGTTGGCCGCTCGCCCGGGTCGAGGCTGTGATCCGAGCCATCCTGCGCGCCGGCGGCTACGAGCTGATGTTCCGCAAAGACGTCCCAGCGCGTGTCGTCATCACCGAATATGTCGACGTGACGCATGGGTTCTACGGCGACGACGAGCCCGGGCTGGTCAATGCCGTTCTCGACGCAATCGCCAGGGAAGTCCGCCCCGGCGAGCTCGAGAAGAAAGCCGGTGGTCGCCAGAAGGGCGCATAGTTCCGGGCGCCTCGTGCTTCGCGTGTCGCTACGCTTGCACGAAGGCGACATCGGAAAACACACGCTCGTGGGAGGGAAGGCCGACACATGACGTCTCCGCGTCCCTCCGAGGACGAGCTCATCGCTCGCTATTTTGCGCCGTTGGCCACCGATGGTGCGTTGGGCCTTCGGGACGACGCCGCCTGCTATACGCCGCGCCCGGATCACGATCTCGTTCTCACCACGGACGCGCTTGTCGAAGGGGGCCATTTTCTGGCCGACGACCGGCCGGGTTCGGTCGCGCGCAAGGCGTTGGCAGTCAATGTCTCGGATCTCGCCGCAAAGGGTGCGCAGCCGCGCGGCTTCCTGCTCAGCCTCGCGCTTCCCGACGATTGGACCGAAGCTTGGCTTTCCGCCTTTGCCGAAGGGCTCGGGGCGGCTGCCGGTGACTTTGGTTGTCCGCTCCTCGGGGGCGACACGGTGAAGGCCAGGGGGCCGCTGACGCTCTCGGTTACCGCCATCGGCGACGTTCCGACGGGCCGCATGATACGGCGCACGGGAGCCAGACCAGGCGATCTGATCGCCGTCACGGGGACGATCGGTGACGGTGCACTCGGCCTCGATCTGAGGTTCAAGCCGGAATGGCAGGAGGGCCTCTCACCGGAGGCGCGGTCTTTTCTCATGGATCGCAACCAGCATCCACAGCCGCGGGTCGCGTTCATCGAGGCGTTGCGGGACCATGCCCGCGGAGCGATGGACATTTCCGACGGCCTCGCGGGGGATCTCGCCAAGATGCTGAGGGTGAGCGGTTGCACGGGAATCGCCGAGACGCGGGACGTTCCCTTGTCGGACGCTGCCCGCGCAGCCATTTCGATCGAACCGAAGCTGTTGGATCGGGTCCTGACCGGCGGCGATGATTACGAGATCCTCTGCACCTTCCCGTCAGATCGGCGCGACAGCTTCTCAAAGGCGGCCGCGGCCGCCGGTGTGCGGCTGTCGATCATTGGAACGGTGGTTACAGGTGAGGGGCTGCCGGTTTTTCGTGCAGACGGCCGCGAGAAGCGCTACCAAGCCGGCTCGTTCTCTCATTTTTGATCGTTGCTGATGCTTCCCCTCGCGAATGACGCGCTCGCCAAGCGCAACGCTCTCGTCCTTTCGCTTGCGCAGGCCTTCAGCGGTGCCAATC
>NZ_JBFUKD010000203.1:0-5764 GCF_056401005.1 Microvirga sp. P4_G7
TCCGACGGCAGGCGAATGCATGACGCCGTGTCCCGAGAAGCCGGTTGCAAAGATGAAATTCGCAATGTCCTCGTGCGGACCGACGATACCGTTGTGGTCCAGCAGRTTCATCTCGTAGTGGCCGGCCCAAGCGTTTTGGACACGAAGATTCTCAAGTGCCGGCACCCGGTGGGCCAAAGCTGGCCAGAGGGCGTTTTCGAGAAGGTCGTGATTGGGTTCGAAATCACCCTCGGCGTTGGGATCATTCCCGGCTTCCGGCGCAATCCCGGCAATGAAACCTTCTCCCTCGGGGCGCATCCAAGCCCCGGAAGCATCGAAAAGCATTGGAACGGTTTCGCCCTCGAGAGGCGCTTTGATGTGGAAGACGGTCCGCTTTCGCGGTTCGACCGGAATGTCGATATCGAGCCAAGCCGAAACCTTGCCCGATGCGGGTCCTGCCGCATTGATGCACCAATCAGCCGCGATGGTTTTATCGTCTGCGGTCCTCACAGCGACGACCGATCCGCCCCGTACGTCGATCGCTCTCACTTCGGTCGCGATGAAATCCACTTCGCGTTTCTTGGCTTCACGACGAACCAGTTGCAGAAGTGCCCAGGCATCGAACCAACCTTCGTTGGCTACTCCATAGGTCGCACCAGCAATATCGTCCACGTTGAGCCAGGGAAAGAGCAGCTTCGCCTCGGATGGCGATAAGCTTTTCACGTCCGCACCTTCGGCTCTCTGCATATCGGCTCCGGCCCAGCGTGTTTCCATGCCGTCTGTTCCGATGATCAGGTAGCCGCGCTCGGTAAAGCCGATATCGGCATCGTCGCCGAACCACGTTTTGATGGACTTGAAGAAATCGGCTCCGAACAGACTCATCCTGACATTGATCGGGCAACCGAACTGCGTTCGGATGGATGCGGCCGAGAGAGCCGTCGACGAGAATTGGTACGTCGGATCTTTTTCCAGGACGCTGATCCGTCCTTTGAACCCGCATTGACGGAGGAAAAAGGCCGTGAAGCTGCCCATGATGGCGCCACCGATGATCACGACTGATTCCATTCGGCTCGTCATGGAGCGCTCGCGGCATTCTGATCAGGTGACGATTCGGACTGGCTCGCCGCCGAATCCTGGCGGATAATAAAGGGATTGCTCGTTGTTCCCACGCTGTCGATCCAGACCGTCTTGGTCTGGAGATAGGCGTTGATCGCCTCCTGGCCGCTCTCGCGTCCGATGCCACTGCGTTTGTATCCGCCGAAAGGCGCCATGTAGCTCAAAGCGCGATACGTGTTGATCCAAATCGTACCGGCTTCCAGTCTCGCCGAGCTTCTCAGGGCGCGGCCGATGTCGCTGGTCCACACGCCTGCCGCGAGACCGTAGGGACTGTCGTTGGCCAAGGAGAATGCCTCGTCTTCGTCGTCGAACGGGATCACCGACAGAATGGGCCCGAACACTTCTTCTCTTGCGATCCGCATGGCATTCGACACACCAGTGAAAATCGTCGGCTCCACGAACCAGCCTGCCGCTAGATCGGTGGCTGTCGGGGTGCCGCCGCCTAGTACACAGGATGCTCCCTCGCGACGGGCCACGTCCATGTAGTCGAGCACCTTCCCGCGCTGAGCCTCGGTCGTGATCGGTCCCACCTGCGTATCGTCCCGCGCGGGATTGCCTATGCGAGCACTGCGGGCCATGGTGACGATCTTATCGACCACTTCGTCATGCACCCTGCGGTCCACCAAAAGTCGCGAGCCCGCGATGCAGGTCTGACCGGTCGCCGCAAAAATTCCAGAGATGACCCCCGGCACGGCGCTGTCAAGTCGAGCATCGCCAAAGACGATGTTGGCCGATTTCCCCCCGAGTTCAAGCGTCACGTGCTTAAGCCCCTCGGCCGCCGCTTTGTAGATCGCAATGCCGCCTGGCTCGCCGCCGGTGAACGCAATTTTGGCCACGTCCGGGTGGTGGACGAGTGGGACGCCCACCTCGAGCGGCATTCCCGTCACCGTGTTGACGACGCCCGCCGGAAAGCCCGCTTGTTCGAACAGCTCGATGAAGGCCAGAGTCGATGCCGAAGCGTGCTCGGATGGTTTGATCACCACCGTGTTGCCGGCAGCGAGAAGTGGCGCGAGCTTCCAGGTCAGCAGCATGAGCGGCGAATTCCAGGGGACGATCGCGGCGATAACGCCCAATGGCTCCTGCCGCGTGAAAGCGAACATGCCCGCCTTGTCGATAGGGAGAACGCTCCCTTCGATCTTGTCGGCAAGGCCGCCGAAATACCGATACCATTCGGGAACGTAGTGCAGCTGCGCCCTCATTTCGGCGATCAGCTTGCCATTGTCGCGCGTCTCGATGGCCGCAAGCTTTTCTGCATTCTGCGCGATGAGGTCGGCGAGACGCACGAGCAGCTTCCCCCTAGCGGAGGCATTGAGCTTGGGCCACTCGCCGCTCTTGAAAGCCCGCGATGCAGCGGCGACCGCCGCATCCACATGAGACGCATCGCAACGAGGAATGAGCGCCCAGGGTTTGCCGGTGAAAGGATCGTGGCTTTCGAACGTCCCCGTGGTCTCAACCGCGCGACCATCGATGATATTGTGGAAAGTCGCGAGCGCGTTCATGGCATCCTTCAGATGGTTGCGAAACCGAGATGGGCGCGGAAGCGGTTCTTCACATGAACGGCGTCGCGCGGCGGAAGTGAACGCGGCAGATTTTCGGCCTTGACCTTGACGACGAAAAGGCGCGGCGCCCCTGTAGATCGATGAATCTCGGCGCGGAGTTCGTCGACGCCTTTGAGATCCCGCACGACTCGCGTGTCGGAGATGCCGCAGGCTTGCGCCACGCTGGCGAGTTCGAGTCCCAGACCGGTATGGCTTTGCTGCATGCCGGTTTCGCCGAAATGATTGTTGTCGATCACCACGACCACGAGATTCTTTGGTTTGGCCACACCGATCGTCGCCAGCCCACCGAGACCCATCAGTTGCTCGCCGTCCCCGGTGATCACCACAACCGTCTTGTCCGGTTGCGCCTGGGCAAGCCCAAGCCCGACCAGGGCAGCACTGCCCATTGCTCCCCACAGATAGAAATTGGCGTCAAGGTCGCCCAGGGAGTGAACGTCGTAGCTCGGTGAACCGAGACCCGTGACGACGAGCAGATCGCCCCTGTCTTTGAGGAGCGCCGCAACGGCCTGTCGGCGATCGAGGAGGCTTGGGGAGTTTTTCATAGCCGGGCTCACCACTTCTTCTTGCCGAGCAATCGCTGGGATATCAGAACGGCAACCTGCTGATCACCCTCGTAGGCCAAAACCGCGGCGGACGACACGGCTTCGATCAAGTCTTCCGGAGTGTCGGCGCGAATGACGCGCACGCCCACCGCCACCAACGTGGCTTCTGTCGCGAGCCCCATCGGCACCTGCCATGGATTGAACTCGGCCCATTCCCCCCGCATGGTGACCAGCATCAGCAACGGAAAGCGCGACATGATGGGTAACGACAGCATGTTGATACAATTGCCCGCGCCACTGGACTGCATCAGCAACACGCTGCGCTGACCGCCGAGCGCGGCGCCCGCCGCAATGGCCACCCCTTCTTCCTCGGTGGTCAGGACGTTGCAGGCAATGTCCGGATCGGCATTCATCAGCTCGATAAGCGTCGAATGACCGGCATCCGGTACGTAGGCCATGTGACTGACCTTGGCTGCTTTAAGCACGCGATAGAGTTCGAGCGGCCACGTCTGTGCGATAACGGCCTGCGCACTCGCCCCAGCCTGCTCGGTTGACTTGAACTTGGTTTTCACCGCCGTGCCACCACTGCCCACTTCGAATTTCCTCGCTTGATATTCGCTTAGATTAGAGCCTTGACTCTCATCGCGAACCACGAATTGCTTGTGAGCAGATATACCCAATAGTGATAGATCATGGATTTCACTCAACTCCGTACCCTGATCCACGTCGCCGAGCTCGGAAGCCTCARCAAAGCGGCCGATAGGTTGCGCATCGCGCAACCTGCGCTCAGCCGACAAATTCGGCTGCTTGAGG
This sequence comes from Microvirga sp. P4_G7, assembly GCF_056401005.1. NCBI lineage: Bacteria > Pseudomonadati > Pseudomonadota > Alphaproteobacteria > Hyphomicrobiales > Methylobacteriaceae > Microvirga > Microvirga sp. P4_G7. Next base: position 4,010 of record NZ_JBFUKD010000203.1, read on the forward strand.
AAGAGCTGAAGACGCGCCTCTTCGAACGGCACGGCCGCGGGATGGTCATGACGGACATCGGGCGGGAGGTCCTCAGCCATGCCAGCCGGATCATGGCCGAGATGGAGGAGATAAGAGCAAGCGTCACGGACATGAACGCGATGCTGACGGGGAAAGTCGTGATCGGCATGCCTCCCACGGTCGCCGATATCATCTCGGTTCAGGTCGTGGCTGCCTTCCGCAGAACTCATCCGCAGATCGAACTGCGCTTCGTGAGTGCATTTACAGGCTACCTGCTCGACTGGCTTCAACGTGGCGAAGTGGACGTGGCCGTCTTGTATGATCCGCAGCCGACGCGCTCACTCCGATCGAAACCTCTGCTCCTGGAAAATCTTTTTCAGGTGGGGCCGCCCGATGCATCGCTCTCGGTCGTTCGCGCCGTACCATTTGCCCATTTGGTCCGGCATGACTTGTTGCTTCCCAGCCCTCGCCACGGCCTGCGCGCGATCGTCGAACGTTGCGCTGCTGATCTCGACATCGAGCTGAAGGTGAGCATCGAGGCCGACTCGTTTCAAACGCTGAAGGATCTGGTCAGCAACGGCTATGGCATGACGGTCCTGCCGCTTGCCTCCATCCACAGTGACGTCACGGCCGGACGCCTGACGGCGGCGCCGCTGTTCGATCCAAGCCCTGTGCGCCGATTGGTGATGGCGTTGCCCAGCGACCGCCCTGCCTCGCGCGCCGCACGCTTCGCAGCGGATACCATCACCGAGGTCGTGACAGACCTCGTCAACCGGGGCATCTGGATCGGGCAGCTGATTGACGGCTAACCAATAGCAAGATGTTATAGCTGGTAGCTTGTCTACTGCTTTGAAGTCATACCTCATCGACTGATAAGATCGGGGTCTTCAAGGCGGCAACCTATCATGACCCACGAACTCGATCACCCCGAAATCCGCGAAGCGGTTCGCAAGCTTTGCGAGCAATTTCCGGGCGAATACTGGCGCACGCTCGACCGGGCGATGGAATATCCGACGGCGTTCGTCGATGCGCTCACCAAATCCGGATTTCTGTCCGCGCTGATTCCGGAAGAGTATGGCGGTGCCGGTCTAACGCTTTCAGCGGCAGCCGCCATTCTCGAGGAGGTTCAACGCGCCGGATGTAACGGCGCCGCCTCTCACGCGCAGATGTACGTGATGGGAACGGTGCTGCGGCACGGCAACGATGCACAGAAGGCTGCGTATCTGCCGAAGATCGCTGCGGGCGAATTGCGGCTCCAGGCCTTCGGTGTCACCGAGCCGACCAGCGGAACGGATACCACGTCGATCAAGACCTTCGCTCGCCGCGAGGGCGACGAGTACGTCATCAACGGCCAGAAAGTGTGGACGAGTCGGGCAGAACATTCCGACCTGATGCTGCTGCTGGCGCGCACGACGCCGCGAGACCAGCTGGCGAAGCGGACCGACGGGCTCTCGACGTTTCTCGTCGACATGCGTGAGGCGAAGCGGGCGGGTCTCACGATCCGGCCTATCCGCACGATGATGAATCACTCAACCACTGAATTGTTCTTTGAGGATGTGCGGGTGCCGGCCGCCAACCTCATCGGCGAGGAGGGCAAAGGTTTTCGCTACATCCTCTCCGGCATGAACGCAGAACGCATCCTGATCGCAGCCGAATGTATCGGTGACGCCAAATGGTTTTTGGAAAAGGGCTCGGCCTACGCTCGCGATCGGTCGGTCTTCGGCCGGCCGATCGGCCAGAACCAGGGAATACAAT
>NZ_JBFUKD010000204.1:0-5747 GCF_056401005.1 Microvirga sp. P4_G7
GTCTGTGGCAGGGCGGGCACATGGACGATTTCATCGCCAAATACGGCGAGCCGCACCATGCCGTCGGGCGCCTGGTCGGGCTTGGGTTGGAGACGGTGACGATCTCCGGCATTTCCCAGATCCGCGAGAACGAGGTTTTGGCGGCGGCTGGCCTGAACGGCAAGATGTCGTTGGCGTTCCTCGATGTGAACGACGTGCGGGAACGCCTCGAGCGCGTGCCGCTCATCAAGACGGCCTCTGTCCGCAAGCTCTACCCGAACGAACTGGCCATCACTTTGAGTGAGCGCGATCCGTTTGCGATTTGGCAGCTCAACGGCGAATTGTTCATCACCGCCTCGGACGGCACGGTGATCGATCTGATGCAGGATGCGCGCTTCGCCAAACTGCCGCTCGTCGTCGGCGACATGGCCAATACGCGAACGAAGGAATATCTGGCCCTTCTCGATGCGGCGGGTCCACTGAAGGCGAGAATCCGCGCGGGCACTTTGGTGTCGGGACGCCGCTGGACTCTCAAGATGGACAACGGCCTGGACGTGCGCTTGCCCGAGACCGGCGCGCCGGCAGCCGTCGCGCGGCTCGTGAAACTCGATCGCGAACAGAAAATTCTCGACAAGGACGTGCTTGCTATCGATCTCAGGATGCCTGACCGCGTGGTCGTTCGGCTGACGGAAGAAGCGGCGTCTGTTCGAACCGAATCACTGAAGAAAAAGCCGACGCGCGGCAAAGGGATCGACACATGAATCGTTCGAACCATGGCCTGACACCGCGCATGAAGCCGCTTGCGGCTCGCAAGAGCGCGATCATGTCCGTGCTCGATGTCGGCACCAGCAAAGTTGTTTGCGTGGTCGCGGAATTGCAGCCGGCGCATGAGGCCGACGCAATGCGCGGCCGTACTCACGTGGCCCGCATTCTCGGCATTGGCCACCAGCGTTCGGTCGGATTGAAGGGCGGCGTCATTGTCGATCTTGAGGCCGCCGAAGGCGCGATCCGGCAGGCGGTTCACGCGGCCGAGCGGATGGCGAAGGTGGAAATCCAATCCGTCATCGTGAACTTGACGGGCGGACGTCTGAGCTCCGAACATTTCGAAGCGCAGGTGGCCGTGCGCGGCGCTGTCGGCGCAAGCGATGTCCATCGGGTGCTCGATGCGGCCAGCAGTCACGACATGCGTCGGGGCAGGGCGGTGCTTCATGCGCTGCCGACAGGGTTTTCCCTCGACAACCAGCATCACATCGTTGATCCCACCGGCATGATCGGCGAGAAGCTCGGTGTGGATCTCCACGTTCTCACTGCGGAAGCAGCCGCGGCGCGCAATCTGATGATCGCCGTCGAGCGCTGCCACCTCGGTGTCGAAGCGGTCATCGCAACGCCTTACGCGTCCGGACTTTCCGGCCTGGTCGACGATGAGGCGGAGATGGGTTGCGCCGTTGTCGATATGGGTGGCGGCACGACGAGCGTCGGCGTCTTCGCGAACGGTCATTTGGTTCATACCGATGCCATCGCCGTCGGTGGCCATCACGTTACGATGGACATCGCGCGCGGTCTCACCACGCGCGTCTCGGCAGCAGAAAGGCTGAAGACGCTCTACGGCTCGGCGATTTCTTCGAGTGCGGACGATCGCGACATGATCGCCGTTCCGCAGGTCGACGAGGACGAGCGCGATGTTCCGAATCATTTGCCGAAATCGCATCTGGTGCGCATCATCAAGCCGCGCGTCGAAGAGATTCTCGAACTCGTGCGCGATCGTCTGCGCGGTGCGGGTTTCGCGGCGCAGGCAGGACGGCGCGTGGTGTTGACGGGCGGCGCGAGCCAACTCGTGGGCCTGCCGGAAACGGCGCGGCGTATTCTTCAGGGACAAGTTCGCGTCGGGCGTCCGCTCGGCATCAAAGGACTTCCCGAAGCCGCGAGGGGGCCTGCCTTCTCGGCGGTCGTCGGCCTCCTCGTCTATCCGCAGGTCGCACACATCGAGTATTTCGAACCGCAATCCAGCGGCTTCTTTCAAGGGACTGGAACCGACGGCTACATGTCTCGCGTAGGCCGTTGGATTCGAGAGAGTTTTTAAAGCGTAAAGCGATGGCGCGGCGGCCATCGTGATGAGTTCAAGTCAACCAATCTAAGCGTCGGCCACACGCTTTCGGTAAAAGGCCAAAAGAGGCAACAGGTCATGGCAATCAATCTGCAAGCTCCGGACATCCGGGAACTCAAGCCGCATATCACGGTCTTCGGCGTCGGTGGCGCTGGCGGCAATGCTGTGAACAACATGATCGAGTCGGGCCTGGAAGGCGTCGAGTTCGTCGTCGCGAACACTGACGCGCAGGCGCTCAGCTCGTCCAAGTCCGAGCGCATGATCCAGATGGGCCTTCAGGTCACCGAGGGTCTCGGCGCTGGATCGCAGCCGGAAGTCGGCCGCGCGGCAGCGGAGGAAGTGATCGACGAGATTCGCGATCAGCTCTCTGGATCCCACATGGTCTTCATCACCGCCGGCATGGGCGGYGGCACCGGTACGGGTGCGGCGCCGGTCATCGCACGCGCGGCCCGTGAGCTCGGTATACTGACGGTTGGCGTCGTCACGAAGCCCTTCCAGTTCGAGGGCGTCCGCCGCATGCGACTTGCCGAAGCCGGCATCTCCGAATTGCAGCAATCGGTCGATACCCTCATCGTCATCCCGAACCAGAACCTGTTCCGGGTCGCGACCGAGAAGACCACCTTCGCCGACGCGTTCGCGATGGCGGATCAGGTGCTTTACTCAGGCGTTGCCTGCATCACCGATCTGATGGTGAAGGAAGGCCTGATCAACCTCGATTTCGCCGACGTCCGCTCCGTCATGCGCGGGATGGGCAAAGCGATGATGGGAACCGGCGAAGCCTCTGGCGAGAGCCGCGCCATCCGCGCTGCGGAAGCGGCGATCGCCAACCCGCTCCTCGACGACGTGTCGATGAAGGGCGCTCGCGGCCTTCTGATCTCGATCACCGGCGGCAACGATCTCACCCTTTACGAGCTCGATGAAGCCGCGACCCGCATCCGCGAGGAAGTCGATCAGGACGCGAACATCATCCTCGGCGCGACCTTCGATGAGAGCCTGGAAGGCATCATCCGCGTCTCGGTCGTGGCAACCGGTATCGATCACGCCCTCATCGCAGAGGCTGGCGACCTGACCTCGGCGGAACAGCGGATCTCGGAAGTCGCCGAGCGCCTCCGCGCCGAAGCCCGCGCCCGCGCCGTCCACACCCAGGCCGTCCCGACCTTTCGCGCCACCCCCGTCGAAGCCGTAAAGGCCGCTCCGGCTCCCGCCCCGATGGCGGAGCCCGCGCCGGCTCCGGTTCAAATGGGGGGTCCCGCCCATGCAGCCCCGGCGCCTCAAATGGAAATGCCGCGGATGGAATACGCTCCCCAGCCGGTCGTGCGTGACGACATTGTGCTGACCCCCTCGCAGCCGAAGCAGGCAATCGCCTACGAGGCTCCGATGGTGCCGGAGCCGACCTATCACGAGGATCCGGCGCAATCCGCCTTCATTCCGCCGCAGGCGGAGCGGGCCATGCGTCCGGCCCGTATGCCGCGCATCGACGAACTGCCGATGCCGGCCCAGAACCAGATCCGCGCGAGCCGCGGTGAGGAACCGCCGCACGATGCTCGCCGCATGTCGCTGCTCCAGCGCCTCGCGACGGTCGGTTTCGGCCGCAAGGACGATGTGGCTCCGGCGCCTGAGCCCCAGCAGCGCCAGGTCGACGCCCCGCGCCCGCCGGTCTCGCCGGTTCACGCGGAATACGCCAAGCGTCCGGTGCCGCAGCAGGGCTATCGCCCGGCCCCCGGCCAGCTCGCTCCGGCTCCGCGGAACAACGAGGACGACCAGCTCGAGATTCCGGCCTTCCTTCGTCGTCAAGCGAACTAGGATCCGCCGATTCGGCCTCCTGAAAACCCCGGCTTGAAAGAGCCGGGGTTTTTCTTTGAGAACGCCTGCAATATCAATTGTTTACGAATATTTCATTTTGTTACAGAACGTAAGAAAGCGTGATTTGGACTTGGCTTGGGGGCCGACTAAGGTGCCCGCAAGTCGAAAAGAGGAGTACGCCTTTGGGCGCGCTCCGATCCAACCAGCCCCTTCCGCTTCCGGTTCGTCAGGACCACACGGATTGGGCCAAGGTCCAAGAGAAGATGAAGCAAAGCCAGCAAACCACGCTTCGCGCAGCAGTGTCACTTTCCGGCGTCGGAGTGCACTCGGGGAATGAAGTTCGAATCGTTCTTCATCCTGCCGAAGCGAATCATGGCATTGCGTTTCTCCGGACCGGCCTCGCCGGCGGCGTCGATCGTTTGATCGATGCCCGGCACCTGGCCGTGACCGCCACCGAACTCTGCACCGTCATCGGCGACCGCGAAAGCGGCGCAGTGGCGACGATCGAACATTTGATGGCCGCTTTCGCCGGCATGGGCGTCGACAACGTTCTCGTCGAGATCGATGGGCCGGAAGTTCCGATCCTCGATGGCAGCTCCGCACCTTTCATCGAGGCGATCGATCAGGCCGGCCTCGTCCTGCTCAGCGCTTCGCGCCGGTACCTCCGCGTTCTCAAGCCCGTCCGCGTGACGTTGGGCAAGGGTTTCGCCGAACTCGCTCCGAACGAGCGCGGCTTCAAGCTCGATGTGGAAATCGATTTCCCGACCCCCGTCATCGGTCGTCAGCGCAAGGCTGTCGAATTGTCGCCGAGCGTGTTCCGTAAGGAAATCTCTCGCGCCCGCACCTTTGGGTTCATGAGCGATGTGGAGAAGCTTTGGAGCGCCGGTTTCGCCCTTGGCGCGTCCCTCGACAACACGGTCGCCCTCGGTGACGACGGTGTGATGAATCCCGAAGGTCTGCGCTATGCGGACGAGTTCGTCCGTCACAAGATTCTCGACGCGGTCGGCGATCTGTCGCTCGGCGGATTGCCCCTGCTCGGAGCCTACAAGTCCTATTGCGGCGGCCACCGGCTGAACTTCATGGTCCTCGAGGCCCTGTTCGCGAACCGTGCCAATTACGCCATCGTCGACAGTGCCCCGCGTCGCGAGACGGGTTATGCCGAAATCGGGAACAACATCGCCGTTCCCGCTTTCGCTCAGGAAATCCACTGATTTCGTTCGTCTGACCTCGATATGCCGGTCCTCTCCCGACCGGTCGGTCACGGGCCACGGCTCAGTGTGGATTGAACACCCAGCAACCCGCCGAAATTTCGCCACTTGCGACCTCTTTGCTCAGACATACGTGCGGCCTGTCACCATCCTGTATGGTAAACAGCGCAGGAAGGGTTGGCGCTTTGCCTGAGCTTGGGGTAAAGAGCCGTAAGTGTGCCATGAAATTGGCCCCGTTTTTCGGAGGACCGCGAAGCATGCATTTCGCGAAAGCTTATTCTGGTTTGAGAAGCGTTGCGTTTCGCGCGTTGATTATTGGTGCCTGCGGTCTTGGCGTGGCGGGGTGCGACACGCTTTCCTCGATCAACCCGTTCGACCGAAGCGAGAAGTATAAGCCCGAGATCGTCCCGGACGTTCCGAGCGAAGCACTTTACAATGATGGCCTCGCGCGTATCCAGAACAGCGACTACGAAGGCGCTTCCAAGAAGTTCACGGCGCTCGAGAAGCAGAATCCACAATCGGAATGGTCGCGCCGGGCGCTGATCATGACCGCCTACGCCAATTACGAGGGCGGCCTGTACGACGACGCGATCGTCGCCTCGAAGCGCTACCTCCAGCTCCATCCTTCGACGCCGGATGCCGCGTACGCGCAG
>NZ_JBFUKD010000205.1:0-5718 GCF_056401005.1 Microvirga sp. P4_G7
CCCGCGTTCAGATCGCGCAATGGATGTCGTCCGGCGACCTGATGGTGGATTGGGCGCTCCGCATCGATACGCTCACGGCCATGATGCTGATCGTCGTGAACACTGTCTCGGCGCTCGTCCACGTCTATTCGATCGGCTACATGAGCGAGGATCCGCACCGTCCGCGCTTCTTCGCCTATCTTTCGCTTTTCACCTTCGCGATGCTGATGCTGGTGACGGCGGACAACCTGGTGCAGATGTTCTTCGGCTGGGAAGGCGTCGGTCTCGCGAGCTATCTCCTGATCGGCTTCTGGTATCAGAAGGAATCCGCCAACGCGGCCGCGATGAAAGCCTTCATCGTCAACCGTGTCGGTGATTTCGGCTTCCTGCTCGGCATCTTCCTGATCTTCGTGCTGTTCAAGACGGTCAATTTCGACCAGATCTTCCCGCGCGTGGCTGAATTCGAGAACGCCCGCTTCCACTTCCTGGGCTTCGACTGGAATGCGCTGACGCTCGCTTGCCTGCTTCTCTTCATGGGCGCCATGGGCAAGTCGGCCCAGTTCCTGCTCCACACCTGGCTGCCGGACGCGATGGAGGGCCCGACGCCGGTCTCCGCCCTGATCCATGCCGCTACCATGGTGACGGCGGGTGTGTTCATGGTCGCGCGCCTGTCACCCGTGTTCGAGTACGCTCCGGACGCGCTGACGGTCGTCACCATCATCGGCGGCATCACGGCCTTCTTCGCGGCGACCGTCGGCCTCGTGCAGAACGATATCAAGCGGGTCATCGCGTATTCGACTTGTTCGCAGCTCGGCTACATGTTTGTCGGCCTCGGAGTCGGCGCCTATTCGGCGGGCGTGTTCCACCTCTTCACGCACGCCTTCTTCAAGGCGTTGCTGTTCTTGGGCGCCGGCTCGGTCATCCACGCGATGCACCACGAGCAGGATATCCGCGCCATGGGCGGATTGCGCAAATACATCCCGTTCACGACGGCGATGATGGCGGTCGGGACGCTGGCGTTGACGGGCTTCCCGTTCACGGCGGGCTACTATTCCAAAGACGCGATCATCGAGGCGGCCTATGCGGCCCACACCTCGGCCGGCACCTTCGCGTTCCTCGCCACCGTGGTCGCGGCGTTCATGACGTCGTTCTATTCCTGGCGCCTGTTCTTCCTCACCTTCGAAGGGAAGGCGCGCTGGGACAACTCTCACGACCATCCCTCGAGCCATGAAGGCGCCGAGCACGACGCTGCCGGCCACGACGTGAATCACGCGCACGATGATCACGGTCGCGGCCACGATCATCATGGTCATGGCGATCATAAGCCGCATGAGAGCCCGCTCGTCATGCTCATTCCATTGCTCGTCCTCGCCACTGGCGCGCTGGTCGCCGGCATTGCGTTCCACAACGCCTTCATCGGCCACGATTACGAGCACTTCTGGAAGGGCGCTCTGTTCACCCGTCCGGAGAACAAGATCCTGGAAGATATGCATCACCTGCCGGTCTGGGTTCCGCTGCTTCCGACCGTGATGATGATCCTCGGGTTCGTCATGGCGGTGTGGATGTATATCCTCGACACCAAGAAGCCGGTGCAGCTCGCCGCGGATCATCCGGTCCTGTACCGCTTCCTCTTGAACAAGTGGTATTTCGACGAGCTGTACGACGCCATCTTCGTGCGTCCGACCATGGCTCTCGGCCGCTTCCTCTGGAAAACGGGTGACCAGAAGATCATCGACGGGTTGGGTCCCGACGGGATTTCGGCTCGTGTGCTCGACGTGACGCGCGGCGTCGTGCGGGTGCAGACCGGTTACCTCTATCACTACGCCTTTGCCATGCTGATCGGCGTCGCGGCGTTCGTCACCTTCTTCCTCTTCAGGGGAGCTCACTGATGCTTGGCTTCGGCATCCTCTCCGGTCTTTTGGTGCTGCCTCTTGTCGGGGCGGCGTTCATCCTGACGCTTCGGGGCGACAGCGAGGCGACGCGTTCCAACGCGCGCTGGGCCGCGCTCGCGACCACGGTCGCCACCTTCCTTCTGTCGCTCGTCGCGTGGGGACGGTTCGATATCGGAACCTCGTCGTTTCAGCTCATTGAAACGCACGCCTGGTTGTCCGAGAACATCCGTTTCAAACTCGGTGTCGACGGCTTCTCGATGCCGTTCATCCTGCTCACGACCTTCCTGATGCCGTTCTGCATCCTGGCGTCGTGGGAATCGATCACGCACCGAGTGAAGGAATACTTTGTCGCTTTCCTCGTTCTCGAGACGACGATGATCGGCGTTTTCGAGGCACTCGATCTGGTGCTGTTCTACCTGTTCTTCGAAGCCGGCCTGATCCCGATGTTCCTGATCATCGGCATCTGGGGCGGCAAGCGCCGCATCTACGCGAGCTTCAAGTTCTTCCTGTACACGCTGCTCGGCTCGGTGCTGATGCTGCTCGCCATCATGGCGATGTACTGGGCGGCGGGCACGACCGATATTCCGACGCTGCTGAAGTTCCCCTTCGCCTCGAGCATGCAGACCTGGCTCTGGCTTGCCTTCTTCGCGTCCTTTGCGGTGAAGATGCCCATGTGGCCGGTGCACACCTGGTTGCCCGATGCGCACGTCGAAGCGCCGACGGCGGGTTCGGTAATCCTGGCCGGCATCCTCTTGAAGATGGGCGGTTACGGATTCATCCGTGTGTCGCTGCCGATGTTCCCCGAGGCGTCGCAGTACTTTGCGCCGTTCGTCTTCGCGCTGTCCGTCGTCGCCATCATCTACACGTCGCTGGTGGCGCTGATGCAGGAGGACATGAAGAAGCTGATCGCCTATTCCTCCGTCGCCCATATGGGCTTCGTAACGATGGGCATTTTCAGCATGACCACGCAGGGCGTGCAGGGCGCCATGTTCCAAATGGTCTCGCACGGCCTCGTCTCCGGCGCGCTCTTCCTTTGCGTCGGCGTGATCTACGACCGTATGCACACGCGCGAGATCAAGGCCTATGGCGGGCTGGTATCGCGCATGCCGCTCTACGCGGTGGCGTTCATGGTGTTCACCATGGCGAATGTGGGCCTGCCGGGCACTTCAGGTTTCGTCGGAGAGTTCCTGTCGCTCTTGGGAACGTTCCGCGCCAATCCGTGGGTGTCGTTCCTCGCGACGTCGGGCGTGATCTTCTCGGCTGCGTATGCGCTCTGGCTCTACCGCCGCGTGGTGTACGGCGCGCTCGACAAGCCCGTGCTTCAGGACATCGCGGATCTCAACCGCCGCGAGATCATCACGCTCGCTCCGCTTGTCATTCTAGTCATCTATTACGGCGTCCAGCCCGGTGCGATCCTCGACAGCTTTGCGGCGTCGACGGATGCGCTCTTGAAAAGCTACGAAGCCGCGCTTGCCACCGTGAAGACGGCGGCTCTGGTCGCGCACTGAGGTCACGATGAACACCGCGCTCGCACTTCCACTCTTCGCACCTGCGCTGCCGGAAATCATTCTGGCCGCCGGCGTGCTGGTTCTGATCCTGTTCGGCGCGATCCGCGGCGAGAAGTCGGCCGGCGCGATCAACATCATCGCGCTCGGGCTTCTCCTCGTTTCGCTCGTCGCGGTCCTGGCGCTCTCTCCCGAGAGAGTCGAGACCATGAACGGATCGTTCGTCGTCGACTCGTTCGCCAAGTTCATGAAATCTCTGACGCTGCTCGGTTCCATGGGCGGGATCATCCTGTCGCTGGATTTCATGCGTAGGGAAGGGATCAACCGTTTCGAGTACCCGATCCTCATCGTGCTCGCGACGATCGGTATGCTGATGGTGATTTCGGCGAACGACTTGATCGCGCTCTATCTCGGTCTCGAATTGCTCAGCCTGTCCTCGTACGTCATCGCAGCCTTCGACCGCGACAACGTGCGTTCGACCGAAGCGGGGTTGAAGTACTTCGTCCTCGGCGCCCTGTCGTCGGGTATGCTTCTTTATGGCGCATCGCTCGTCTATGGCTTCACAGGAACGGTCTCGTTCCCCGCGATCGCGAAAGTACTGACTGGCGAGGTCGGAAACGGCCTGATTTTCGGTCTCGTGTTCATCGCAGCCGGCATTGCTTTCAAGATCTCGGCCGTGCCGTTCCATATGTGGACGCCCGACGTTTATGAAGGCTCGCCCACGCCCGTAACGGCGTTCTTCGCAGCTGCGCCGAAGATGGCCGGCATGGCGATGGCGACGCGTCTGTTCATCGAAGCGTTCCCTGGCATCATCGGCCAGTGGCAGCAGATCATCGTCTTCATCTCGCTGGCGTCCATGATTCTCGGCGCCTTCGCCGCCATCGGGCAACGCAACATCAAGCGCCTGATGGCSTATTCSTCGATCGCGAATGTCGGCTACGCGTTGATCGGCCTCGCCGCCGGCACGCCGGAAGGTATCGAGGGCGTCGCCGTGTACATGGCGATCTACCTTGCCATGACACTGGGTTCGTTTGCCTGCATTCTGAGCCTGCGTCGCGGTAATGTAATGTTCGAGAAGATCAGCGACCTGTCCGGCATCGCGCGCACGCATCCGGTGATCGCATTCTGTCTGGCGATGATGATGTTCTCGATGGCTGGCATTCCGCCACTCGCCGGCTTCTTCGCCAAATTCGCCGTGTTCAACGCGGCGATCAAGGCGAACCTCGTTGCGCTCGCCGTGATCGGCGTCGTCTCGAGCGTCGTGGGCGCTTACTACTACCTGCGCATCGTCAAGGTGATGTATTTCGACGAGCCGGCCGAGCGATACGACACGATGCCGATCGGCGTGAAGTTCGTGTTGGCGCTTTCCAGCATCTTCGTCGTCCTGTTCGGTCTCGTTCCCGGCCCCCTCGTCTCGGTTGCGGGCGCTGCGGCACGCTCCCTGTTCTGACGTGCAACTTACGGCAGAGACAGCGGCTCGCGGTTATAGGCTCCTTTCTTTAGACGAAACGGGTTCGACGAACGACGATGCAGTCGAGGCCGCGCGGTCCGGTGATCCCGGTCAGCTTTGGATCGTCGCGAGCCGACAGAACGCGGGCAGGGGACGGCACGGCAGGGAGTGGGTGTCCCCGGTCGGCAATCTCTATGCGAGCCTGCTTCTCATCGAGCCGTGCGACATCGCCGAAGCGAGCCAGTTGGGCTTCGTTGCCGGGCTCGCTTTGCATGAGGCGATAGAGACGCTCACCAGCGTGTCCGCTCCGCGTCTCACGTTGAAATGGCCGAACGACCTGCTCCTCGAAGGCGCGAAGCTGTCCGGGCTTCTTCTGGAAGGGCACCGGATCGGCCCATCCAATACGCTCGCCATCGTCATCGGCTTCGGTGTGAATGTGGCCTATGCACCGAGCGACACGCCCTATCCGACGGCGACCTTGAAGTCCGTCAAGCCGACGTTGTCACGGGACGACGTGTTCAAGGCCCTGTCCGATTCGTTTGCAAGGACGTTTTCGGCATGGCGTTCGGCCCGTCGGAGGCGTTCGGCCGATTCCTTCGGGGCCATCCGCCGGCTCTGGCTCGAACGCGCGGCCGGAATCGGTTGCGAAGTGACCCTGAGACTCCCTTCAGGTGCACGCAACGGCATCTTCGAGGGCCTGGATGTCAGCGGTCGCCTACAGCTTAAAACCGATCAAGGACTGGAAGTGATCGATGCTGGCGACCTATATCTAGCCAACTTGCTCCCTGGAGCGTGATCCTGCTTTGCGTCTGATCACGCTCTAACCTATTGAATTGGTGCCAGATCTCGACGTCGGAATGTTTCGTCCGTCGAGCACGCACGGGGCCGGGCC
>NZ_JBFUKD010000206.1:0-5666 GCF_056401005.1 Microvirga sp. P4_G7
CAGAGATATTGGCGATCAGAAGGTTAGATTCAGAGATATTGGCGATCAGAAGGTTAGATTACCCAAAAATCGCTTGCAGTAAGTGATGGTTTAACACCACTGAAAGTAGCAATTTCCTTTTCACCGTAAATAGATCCGGAGCCGTCCTGGTCCCAGTACAGCTTACCTGACGTCTCATTGTAGACGATGCGAGTCTGTGCAACTTTCTGTCCGGCTCCAACTTTCAGAAACGCATTTGCGGCCAACTCCCTTTCGGAAGTCCCTCCGAGATTGAATACTGTTCGGCTGATGTGGATGGTATCGAAATTGTTGGCCGCAGCATTCTTGCTGAAATCCGTGATAGTGTCGCGGTTGGTCACTCCGCCCGTGACGTTTATTGTTCGGTCGAACACAAAGATGTCGTTTCCGGCTCCGCCCGTCAGTACATCATTCCCGGCCCTGCCATAGAGCTTATCGTCGTCGCCACCGCCCGTTAAGGTGTCCTTGCCGGCACCGCCGATGATCGTGTCCTTGCCATCCAAACTGCCAGCGTTCAGGGCCGCGGTAGTATTCTCCGTCAGCCAGTCACCGACGGAGATTATGAACGTCTCGGTCAGGTCTTGATTTCCGTCAATACCATCATCGACCTTGATCGTCACTTCGTGGCTCGCAGCCTGCTCCCGATCAATCTTCGCCCCGTTGAAAACCTCTAGCCGATCACCATTGATCGCGAAGCGGCCATCGTTACTTCCAAACGTTCCATCCGCCAGCTTGATCTTGAAAGTGCCCGTAGCTGTCGTCAGCAGCTGGCCGATGGGGTTGCCTTTGCCCGACAGCTCGCGGACGAAAAGTTGAGAAAGATTTAACGTTTGTGCGCCGTCCGGCGGTCCACCCTCAATCGTATCGACGTTTTCAATCCCGAGGTCGTGATAGTGGGCGGTCGCCGCTGCTAGTTCGGCGGCCGTGTACAGTGCGGTGTACAGGTGGACCGTATCTGCGTCGCCGTTGGTGGTGGTGTCCCAGATGCCGTCGCCGTCCAGGTCGGAGCGTTCTCCTTCGATCTCGTCTCCGGCATTCACGATGTAGTAGTGATCGTTGCCCGATCCGCCGTTCAGCGTATGCGCGATGGCCGTTCCGCTGCCGCCGTCGAGGGTGTCGGCGAAGCCGCCGCCCATGATGGTGGTCGAGAAGGCGTTGCCCTTGAGGGCGACGCTGCCGGTGAAGCCGCCGCGCAGGATTTCTGCGTGGACGCCTCCGGCGAGGGTGTAGGCCGCCACTCCGACTTCGACCGCGTCGGTCCCTTCACCGGCGACCTCGACGATCACGTCGCCCGCGTCGCGCACGAAGTAATGGTCGTCCCCGGCGCCGCCRACGAGGCTGTCGAGGCCTCCGCCGCCGTCGAGGGCATCCTCTCCGTCGCCGCCCTGGAGGGTGTTGCCGGAGCCGTTGCCGATGATCGTGTTGTCAAGGCCGTTGCCGATCAGTGTCACCGCGCCTTCGGTCAGGCTGGCGTCGAGGTTTTCGACACCGACGCCGAGGGTGTATTCGGCCCACGTCGTGTCGAAGGTCACATCGTCGTGGAACCTGACAGTGTCCGTTCCGACATCCGCCTCCAGCTCGGTGATGGTGTCGCCCGCATGGCGGACGATGTAGATGTCGTTCCCGATGCCTCCGATGAAGCTGTCGATATCGCCGGCGCCGCCATCGAGGGTATCGTTGCCGACCCCGCCCTGAAGCGTGTTGGCGCCGGCGTTGCCGACGATCCTGTTGTCGAGGTCGTTGCCGGTGAGGGTGACATCACCGGCCGTTTCGCTCGCATCCAGAATTTCCACGCCGTTCGCCAGAACGTAGGTGTTCCAGTTGTCGTCGAACGTGACGTCGTCAGCGAACTTGACCATGTCGCCGGTGCTGGCTGCATCGGTGACGCCGTCCGCCAGCGTTTCATCGATGAGCACGCCGGCGGCATGAACGATGTAGGTGTCGTTGCCGGTGCGGCCGCGCAGGACGTCCTGGTTGGTGCCGGAGGGCACGCCCTGGACGCCGCCACCATCGAGCGTGTCGTTGCCTAATCCGCCGACGACAGTGTTGGCGAAGTGATTGCCGGTGAGGCTGATATCATAGTCGACGTCGTCGCCGGCTTCGATGGTTTCGACACCGATCGTGTCCGACAACGTGTAGGCGGTCAATTCGTGGACATAGAAGATGTCGTTGCCGTCATTGGTCGGGTCCGTTCCCTCATTCACGAGAGCGACATCGGCAAGCGAATGAATGTGATACTCGTTGTCGTTGCCCCCTCGTCCATTCACGGTCGTGTCGACCGTGACTTCGCTGTTTGAGGTGGGCGTAGCCTGGAGACCGTCGTCCACCGTGATGGTGAACTGCGTCGTGACCACCGGGCCGGCCGTCTCGTAGTTGAAGGCGTCGAAGGTCAGGCTGTGCAAGAGCGCCGTCAGGGACGTAGCGTCGCCCGTGAAGGTCCACGTCACGTTGCCGCCGCCAGCATCCTCGGCGGAGCCTTGCGTGCCGGCCGGAATGACCAGCGACCCTTCCGTCCCGTTGAAGGTGATTGTCAGGGTCAGCGAGGCGCTGTCTCCATCGACGATGGTGACGCCTGCGAACAAAGCGGGGAAATCCGCCGGGCTCGCCCAATCGGTCGTCGTCGTGGTGGCGTTGCCCACCTGGATCTGCGGCGGCACGTTGACGATGGAGGTGACGGTGACGGCGTCCACGAGCCAGGTCGGTTGGGTGAACGCGTCGTCGATCATGAACGAGAAGCTGGTGTCCACATCGGCGCCGTTGGCGCGATCCGTCGGATTGAAGTGCACATCCGCAAGGAAGGCCATCAGCGCGGCCGCGCTGCCCTTGAACTTGTAGACCCGGTTGGCGCCGACGCCGTTCTCATCGGTATCGGTGATTTCGACGCCGGCTCGCGCACCGATATTCCCCAGCGCACCGGCACTTCTCAGATGCACGATGTGCAGGGTCAGTTCGTCGCCGTCGTTGTCGAGGATGCGCAATCCGCCGAACGCGAGGGATTCGCCGCCGGTGGCCGCCGTTTGGAAGGCGGCCGTTCCCTCGAGACTGATGGTCGGCGCGTCATTGATGACGGAGACGACGGTGATTGCGTTGTCGAAGGTCTGGAGCGGGGAATCCCCGTCGGTGAGCGTGAACGAGAAGTTGACGGCCACAGGGCCGCCGTCGGCGCGATCGAGCGGGTCGAAAGTGATGCCGGCGAGGAAGGTCTGAATGTCGCCGGCGCTGCCGGTGAGCCGGTACGCCACCGCCTCCCCCGCGACGCTGATGTTCATCACATCGACCCCGGGGATGCTCGTCATGCCGTTGAGCACGCCGAGATTTTCACCGAAGGAAATCGTCAGGACGATGTCACTGTCGGTATCCGTGAGTTCGATGCCGGCGAAGGCAGTGACGAGACCCCCGGTGGCTGCCGTGGTGAAGGTGGCGTCCCCGGTCTCGACATGGAAGGTCGGCGCGACAGTGTCGACACCGCCCGTGGAGTGGGCAGTGACCGTGGCCCGCGACGTGGTGGAACTGCCGCTGAGATCTTCCAGCGTGATGGCGAATTCCGTCACTTGGTCGCCGTCACCCGCACTCCGATTCGTGGGGTTGAACCAGACATTGTGCAGGAACGCCGTGACGTCTTGCTGGAGTCCCGTGACGACCAGCAGCCCGTCCGTGCTGTCGACGGCCACACCGTACGATGCGGCCTCCGGGAGGATCAAATCTCCGTTGAGGTCGTTGAAGCCGATTGTCACCCGTATCGGTGAAATGTCGCCGTTGTCGACATCCGCGAAAGTGAAATTCAGGAACGGTGCGGCTGTCTCGACGTCATCGATTTCCGGGTCGACATCGCCACTGATGGTGATGGTCGGCGCGGTGTTGTCCACGTTGAAAACCCTGACCCAGATTGCCTGYGGAGCTCCGAAAGCCGTGCCGTCCGTCGCTTTGACGGTGAGCATGTACCAGCCGCTATCCGGACCGTCGCGCTGTCCTTCCGGGATGTCGTCGAAGTTCAGCTCCCCGGTGACGACGACAATCCAATTGGCGCCGTCGCGCGCCAGGCCGAAGCAGCCGCCAGCCGTGTCGGTGAGGACGTATTCGACGATCGCATCGCCGTTGCGATCAAAGGCCGACAGGGTGCCGGCGTAGGTGTTGAGGCCTGCGTCGTCGTGCAGGTCCGCGTCGTCGGACAGCACGATGTTCGTCGGCGCGCTGTTCGTCGCCGTCGCCGTCACGGTGACGTCGACGATGTTCGATGTGGTGCCGCTGCTGTCGCGGATCTGGACGGCGAAGTCCGTGGCCTCCGTTGTGCCGGCCGCAGCCGCCTTGTCCCGTGGGTCGAAGCGCAAGGAATGCAGGAAGGTCGTCACGTCTCCTTGAAGGCCGGTGATCACCAGGGAGTTGCCGTGAAGCGTGTAGGCGATCGCGGTGATTCCGGTCGGCAGGTTCGAGGGGATGCCCACGAAATCGCCATGGGTTCCGTCGAAGGTGACGGTGACGGTGATCGAACGGTTGTTCGCCAGGTCGTCCGCATCGACGAAGGTCAAGTTCTGAAGCGGCCGCGTCGGCACATTGTCCGGCGTCGCAAAGGTGACGGCGCCAGTGACCTGGATGACCGGCGCAGTGCCGGTTTGCCCGTTGACGACGACATTCACCGGCTTGACGATCGAGTATCCGTTGCCGCCATGGTCGGTGATCTTCACGTACAGGGTGAAGTTCCCGGCTGTGAGACCGCCCTGAGCGACGACGATCGTCCCGTCTGCGCGAATTGCGAAATTGGTGCCGGCGTAGGTTCCGCTGCCGTCGGCATTGGCGACGAGGGAATAGGTGAAGTTCCGGTTCTCGGTTGTCGTATCCGGATCGTCGACAATCGGCACTCCCGTGACAAGGTCGCCCGCATGGGCGGTCACGTTCATGAGGCTGACCGTGTAGGTCGCGGCGGTCGGACTCTCGTTGACGTCGGTGACGTCGAACTGGATTTCGAACGGTACTGAAGCCTGGGACGATGCGGTTCCATCGACCTCGAAGGCGAAGACTTGGAGCTTGAAGTACTTGCGTCCGCCCTCCACGAAAATGTCCGCGTTGTCCGCTTCGAAGTTTATTCCGCCATTGAACGTGATGACGCCGGTCTCGTGATCGATCGAGAAGAAATCGAAATCGTCAACGAGATCGTAGCGGAGTGTCGAGCCGCCGATGCGGTCATCCTGCGCCACCACCGTCGCGACGTCGATCGCATTGCCGTTCTCAGGAAGCAGGTTGACATATGTCCCGGTGACGATCGTCGGCGCGTCCGGAGCGGTATTTTCGGTATCCGGGTCGTTCAAGAAGATCTTGATCACGGTGTCGGTCGAGGGCAGCGTGCTGCCGACGGTGCTCACCGCTTTCACGGTGACCGTGTAGTATTTCTTGCCGCCGACGGTGTCGGCTTCGTGGATATCCGGATCTTCGCTGTCGAGGATCGCGCCTGTGGCGACCGTGATGACGCCCGTCGTGCGATCGATCACGAAGCGGCCACCGGCGTTGGCGACGAGATAGTACTCGAGGCCGGTATTGTTGCCAGTGTCCGGATCAATCGCCGAGACGAGGCCCACGGCGACTCCAGCGCCGGCGCCTTCGTCGACCGTGCCGTCCGTCTCGTCTCCCCCGGTGAGAATCTCGCTGACGACGGG
>NZ_JBFUKD010000207.1:0-5612 GCF_056401005.1 Microvirga sp. P4_G7
GCCAGGGTGTTGGCCTTGAGCCTGATCGGCACGCTGTGTCTGGCAAGGGCGACCACGGCGCCGAACAGGGTCAGGATGAGGATCCAGAGAAGCATCGAGCCCTCATGGTTCCCCCACACGCCGGAGATCTTGTAAATCAGCGGCTTTGCCGAATGGGAATTCTCCACCACGTTGATGACGGAAAAATCGGAGGTGACGTAGGCCACCGTCAAGGCAAGGAACGCAAAAGCGACGCATCCGAACACGGCCAACGCGGTCGGCCGGGCGACGCTCATCAGAACGGGATCATTGACCCTCGCCCCCCAGAGGGGCACCGCGAATTGAACGACGGAAAGTCCGAGCGCCAATGCGAGCGCAAAATGTCCAGCCTCGACGAGCACGCGGTCAGCTCCCTCAGTTCCGAGCCTGTTGTGGAGCGTTTTGCGGCTCCTTCCAATGGCCTTGTCGCCGCAGGGTGTCCGCGACTTCGCGCGGCATGTAGCTCTCGTCGTGCTTCGCCAGCACCGTATCCGCTCGGAAGACGCCGGAGGGGTCGAGAACGCCCTCCGCGATGATCCCCTGCCCTTCGCGGAAAAGGTCCGGGAGGATGCCTTGGTAACGCACGGCGCGCACGTCCGTCGTGTCGGCCACCTGGAACACCACGACCTGATTGGGCTGACGCTCGACAGATCCGTCCTTCACCAGACCGCCGAGGCGAAAGCGCGTCCCCGGCTGGACGCTCTTCGCCTGAATGTCGGCGGGCGAATAGAAGAACACGATGGTGTCGTTCATCGCATAAAGCACCAGCCCGAGCGCGAGCGCGAGCACACATCCCGAAGTACCGATCAGGGTGAGGCGGCGTTGCTTTCGCGTCATGGTGTCAGCTTCAATTCACGAGCCATCGCGTCGATCGATTGCAGCCCGGCTTGGTCCTTCGCAAGGGCGAGGCGAGCGCGGGAAAACGCTAGCATGGCTTTGTCCCGTTGCCCAAGCACGACGTAGGACCGCATCAGCCGTCCCCACTCATCCGCGTTCCCGCCCTGGGTTTCGAGCCGTTCAGCCAGCCCGGAGACCATGCCCATGATCGCGTTCGCATCGGGCATGGCCGCATTCGGCGACGCATCGAGGCGCGTGAGCTGTTCCTTGACGGTGCCGAGCCAGGGCGCATCCGCCGGCGAAGCGCTGAGAAGGGCCGTGTATTCCGCACGCGCCTTGTCCCGCTGCCCGTCCTGCTCCGATGCCCGGGCGAGATAGAAGCGGGCTTTGACGAGAGAAGGGTCGAGCGCGACGGCCCGTTCGAAGGCCTTCTTCGCCTCCACCGACACGAGACCGTCCCGCGCCGCCACCATGGCTTCACCGTAATTGGCAAATCGATCGGCGCTCTTGCCGTCGGTTCCATTGCCCAGGAGCTTGATCGCAGTCGCGTAAGCTTTGACGGCATCGTCGACCCGGCCCATGCGCAGATAGACCGGAGCGATGACGTCCCAGCCGCGGCCATCGTCGGGCTTGGCGGCGAGGTGTTTCTCGATCTGCCCGACGGCCGTCGCGAGATCGACCTGGCCGTCGGCTTGAGGACGGGCCGTCGCAACGGCGCTGGACACATGCGGCGAGCCATACGCGCCATAGACAGCGAGCGCGACGATGGGGATCAGCGACAGGGCCAGGGTCGACACGGCGCGGCGGCGGCGAAGGGCCGGCTCTCCGACGGCGTACGTCATCACATCGCGGGACGCCGTAGCGGACAAGAGCCGACGAGCAGCCTCGGCCCGGGCCGATTCGGCCTCGGCGGGAAGCAGGAGGCCGCGCTCCTGATCGCGTGCGATCTCGGCCACCTGATCGCGGTAGAACTGCGTGTTCGGGTCGAGTTCRGCAACGGACGCGCGATGGCGCGACAGCGGCCAGAGCACCGCCATCACGGCCGCCGCCGTCATTACCGAAAAAATGATCCAGATCACCATGGCTGCCTACTTAACCCGGGCTAGGCTGAAGCACGACGGCGGCACGGTGTCACGCGCAAACCGTCTCAGGCTCAGTGCCCGTCCCCCGGAAGCTCGAGTTTGGCTCTCAAGCCCCCGAGCGGCGAAGCCTCCAGGATCAAGCGACCGCGATAGAGAGCCGCGAGGTCACTGACGATGGAAAGTCCCAAGCCCGAACCCGGTTTCGTCTCGTCGAGACGACGGCCGCGTTTGAGCATGTCCTGACGGGCATTCTCCGGCAATCCGGGACCATCGTCGTCGATGAGCAGGTAGAGCCAGGGCCGATCGTCGCGATGGACCGCTTCGACCGTGACCTTGACGTGACCAGCGGCCCATTTCGCCGCGTTGTCGATGAGATTGCCGGCCATCTCCTCGAGGTCCTGGCGCTCCCCGCGGAAACGTGCGCTGGCCGGACAGGCGAGCTCGATCTTGAGGTCCTTGTCCCGATAGATCTTTCCGAACGTGCGGGTCAGCCCCGCGAGAACGGGCTCCACGGTGGTGAAAGTGCCGAGCGCTCCGGCGATCGCCGCAGCGCGCGCGCGATCGAGATAGTAGTTGACCTGATCGCGCATCAGCGTCGCCTGCTCGCGGATTTTCGCGGCGACCTCCTCCGGCGCGGCCTCGGCTTCATTGACGACGATGCTGAGCGGCGTCTTCAGGGCGTGCGCGAGATTGCCGACCTGCGTTCGTGCGCGTTCCAGGATTTCCTTGTTCGTCTCCAGAAGCAGRTTCACTTCGCTGGCGAGGGGGGCGATATCCTTGGGATATTCCCCCTGGATACGCTCGGCCTCGCCGCGCCGGATGGCGCCGAGCGCAGCGCGCAGCCGAACGAGCGGCTGCAGGCCGAAGCGAATTTGCAGCAACGTCGTGAACCCGAGCGCCAGGCCCAACAGCGAAAAGGTCACGACGAGCGCGACCGAAAAACGCCGCAGGCTCTCGTCGATCTCGTCGGCCGGGCCGCCCACGCGAATGATGAAGCGCCCCTCCTRCCCGACGTCGATGTCGCGCTCGATGAGCCGCAAGGCTCTCTCGTCCGGCGCCTTGCCGTAGCCGCGGCGGATTTCTCCGAACTTCGCCTGGCCCTCCGGCGCGCTGAGGCTCGCCAATTGCCCACCGAAAAGCGATTTCGACGAGCGGGCCTCCCCGGCCTGCGCATCGGGACGAAGCACTTGCCAATACCAGCCGGAAAGCGGCAGCTCGAAACGCGGATCGCCGATGGGGCCGAGATCCCGGTCGGGATCGCCGGGTGCGACGAGATTCGACGCGAGGGTGTTGGCATAGACCAGAAGACGCTGGTCGAAGGCCCGCTCGGTATTGTCGCGGTAGAGCGCCGCGAGGATCAGCCCCGCGATCAACAGAATGACGAAGCTCCAGAAGACGGACGAAACCGCCAGTCGAACGGCGATGGGCCGGCCGGCCAGCTGCGTGAGGAGCCGGCGCAGGCGGTTCACGCCGGCGCTCTGTTCATGTCGAGCAGGTATCCGAGGCCACGGACCGTTTGAATGATATCGACGCCGAGCTTCTTGCGGAGCCGCCCGATGAACACTTCGATGGTGTTCGAGTCCCGATCGAAATCCTGGTCGTACAAATGCTCGGTCAACTCGGCGCGGGAGACGATGCGCCCGGTATGGTGCATAAGATACGATAGCAGCCGGTATTCGTGGGACGTGAGCTTCACCGGATTGCCATCGACCATCACGCGGCCCGAACGGGTATCGAGCCTGACGGGACCGCAGGCGATCTCGCTCGTCGCGTGCCCGGTGGCGCGCCGCAACAGGGCGCGGACGCGAGCGAGGAGCTCTTCCATGTGAAAAGGCTTGGTGACGTAATCATCGGCCCCGGCGTCGAAGCCTTGAACCTTGTCGCTCCAGCGGTCGCGCGCCGTGAGAATGATGACGGGCATCTTCTTGGCGTCTCGCCGCCACGCGTTGAGAACGGACACGCCGTCGACCTTCGGGAGGCCGAGGTCGAGAATGACGGCATCATAGGGCTCCGTCTCGCCGAGAAACTGCCCCTCCTCGCCATCATACGCCTTGTCCACGGCGTAGCCGGCCTGTTCCAGGGCCGTGACGATCTGCTGATTGAGGGTCTGGTCATCTTCGACGACGAGAAGGCGCACCGTGGAAATCCTTTTTTAGCGAACCGATTTGACCGTCCCGGAAGGACCGTCGACCATCACTTGTACGATTCTGCCGTCCTTCTGCAAGGCCATGATGACGTAGACCAGCGCCTCGTCCGAGCGGCAGAGGTTGGCGCGCAGCACGTCTCCGTTGGGAACCTGCCGCCGCGCCGTCATGATGGCGGAGGCCGGCGCGACCACGCTGTTCTTGGCGACAGCCTCTTGCATTTCGCGTGCGGGCAGGCACTCGCGCACGGAAGTCGGCGCACTCTGGGCGCGAACCGCCCAGGTGCAGCCAAAGAACAACACTATGAGAACAACGAAACGCATGCGGGAATATTGACCCAACCGGCGTGAACGCTGCCTGAATGCAATATCACTTCAGAATTTGTCGCGTTGCGATGATCCGGAAGAAAGTCGAGGCGATGAAGCTGCCGGCCGCGATGACCTGCACGAGCGCCTCCGACAGCGCGTTGGCGTCGAGAGACGATACGTCGAGCCCCAGCAGTCCCGCGGCGACGGCGAGAAGTCCCACCGTGTTGGCCCAAACGGTCCGGCTGGAGAGAATATCCTTGGTGTTCGTCATGATGTCAGTGTCCTTGTGCTGGAGAAATTTCGTGGCCCCCACCCGGAGGCTTGCGGCGCGCTCGACGGCGCGTACCCGCCGGCGCCAACCACGACCGAAGACCGGCCATGTTTCGAGACTTTCGAGGAAAGCGAGGCGTTGCCGCGACAGATCGCGGATCACCCGTTGCGGTGCGTCGGCGCGCACTGCGCGAAGCGTTTCAAGGCCGACGATTCCATCATCTTTGATGTCGAGGACACGCTGCAATGTTCGAACCGCGCGTTGCGGCCCGGCGTGAACGGCAAAATCGAAGAGGGCGAGATCGATTCCGGGTATCATGTCGTCTGCGCGAACGACGTTCCAGAACAGGTGGCGATAGAGGTCGCGCGCGTCCTCGATCGTCAGGTTGCGGACATCGTCGCTCGTCACCTCGCTGCCACGGAAACGCGCCAACGTTTTCTGCGTGACGCCGAAATTCGTGGCGCCGCCCGGATCCCGATCGTCCTCATTGAAACCGCCTTCGTGGTGCAACACGATACGAAGGGCGGATCGAAATGCTGAATCTGTCACTATGTGCTCAAATCTCCGCATCGAGGCCGAGAAAGGCCGTCGCGCCGAGGTGCAGGTATCCGGATGCGCCGCTCGTTCCGGACATCGTCGTGCCTTGAATCCGCAGAACGATGCCGCTCGCGCCCGCGCCTCCGAACGTCGAGGCGATCAATGTCCCGCTCATCGTCACCCAGGTGAGATTAGTGCTCTCGAAGAACGCGCCTTGGTTGCCGATCGGAGACGACGCCGACCAGGTGAAGGCGCTCGACACGAGAACGGGCGTACCGCGCATGACGACCGGCAGCGTGATCGGTATTTCGACGGCGTTGGTGGAAACCCGCTGGCCGAGGYCCGCGAGAATCGCAGTGCTGGTCCCGCTCATCGGCAGCCGCTGGTAGTAGCGCCGGCAGCGCAACTCTTCGAT
>NZ_JBFUKD010000208.1:0-5598 GCF_056401005.1 Microvirga sp. P4_G7
GGTGACGACAGGCCCCGGATGGACGTGGATCACCTCTCCCTTCACGCCAAAATCACGGATGACTTGCTCGAGGCGCCCGGCAGTTTCCTCAAGAATATCTTCTGTCAGTGCCGGTCCCTCCGAAGGCGGAATTTCAGTCAGCAGCGCGATGTCCGGCAACTCGTAACCAAAAGTGGCTCGCGTGATCGCAGGCTGTTGCACTGCGGGCGCAGGAAGTTCTAGCAGGGCAGACTCGACTGAACCGCACGCTTCGTCGGATTGGACATCGCACGGCATCTCTTCTTGGGGTGCATCCTCGACGGCACATGCGTCGTCTTCCGCAAAATTGAGTGGGATGCTTGGCGCGATCGGCATCTCTTTGACCGAGGAAACCGGGCCGGTATCCTCGTACAACGCAAGATACCCGATATCCACGATCTCGCCTTGTCCGAAAGCCGGAGCGAGCTCGGTTGCTACGTTGGGCGATAAGCGGCTTTCCGACTTGAGTCGCCCTTTCAGGGCAATCGGTGCAATTCGATAGCTGGCAGAACGAGCACCAAGCGTGCCGGTCGCAACGCCCCCGGTCATCGTCTCCGAAGCGCTCGCCGTCCGCGAAGTCGCAACGGCCGCGGCCGTGGAAACGCCACCTTCTGGGGTGACGTGTTGTAAAGCCGCAGGGGCATCGATGTCGGTCATGAGCCGATCTGGCAGCGAATCCTCGACGACTTCGGAGGATTGGTAGCTCGCGCGGAGCTTTGCGATCTGCCCACGTACCGTAGACTGGCGCTCGTCGGCCGCCTCCTCCGTCCTCACATCGGGTGCCACTCCGCCTTGCGGTAGTGGCTGATGCTGGCTCGGCTTCGTAATCCGATCAGGGGTACGCGTGGACCGGACGCCCTTGTCGATCACGAAGGCGCTCAACCAGCTTGGTTGAGACAATCCCGCGGCCGACCAGCGTGTATCCCAGAAATCCCCTTCCTTGGTCGTTGTGTCATTGGGAAGGCAGGGAAAGGACGGCTTGGGGATGGGACGCATGTTCACTGACAAGTTAAGAGGCCTATCGCGCGCTTCGACGCGTTCGAAGGCACTCTGGGGGAGACAGGTAAACACTCTCTTAGGGCGCGCCGCGACGGTCGATTATCCGCTGACAGACACTTCTGGTAGGCGGGCGTCGGCGAGTTCGAAGAAAAATCGAAGCATCTCGCGGCTGGCATCTGGCCCTCGCGGATCGGTATATGAGCCCTCAAGGCTCCCACCGGACCAGGCGTGACCGCCGCCGTGGATCAGCCAATGCTCCAAAATGGTGCGGCCATTTTCATCGACACCGATCGTACGCGTATAGCCGACGCCGTCCTCGGTCACCCCACGAAGAGTGCGCGTGTG
Source organism: Microvirga sp. P4_G7 (assembly GCF_056401005.1). NCBI lineage: Bacteria > Pseudomonadati > Pseudomonadota > Alphaproteobacteria > Hyphomicrobiales > Methylobacteriaceae > Microvirga > Microvirga sp. P4_G7. Next base: position 1,363 of record NZ_JBFUKD010000208.1, read on the forward strand.
CACGCTCACATTCACATTTGACTGGGCGATGATCTGGTCCCCGTTGGTAGGGTTGACCGTCGTATCACGATCACCATGAAAAACGATTGTCGGGACCGAGCGACCCGCGTTGCGCAGTGCGTGCCTTTTGTCCGAACCGCCCTGCCGCATTGCCGTAAATGCCGACGCAACGTCATGTGCGGCACCGCAGGCTAGCCCCGAATGGATCGCAATCGCGGCGTAGAGATCGGGATAGGCTGCTCCCATGATCGCCGCGGCAGCACCACCCGCCGAGAGACCGGCAACGTAGATCCGTCGTGGATCAACTGCGTAGTCTTGAACGATCTGTTGCGTGATGCCCGCAATAATAGAGGGCTCGCCCTGGTCGCGATGCTGATCCTCGCTCTTGTACCAATTCCAGCACTTTGACACGTTCGCAGACTGAGCCTGTGCTGGATAAGCGACGAGGAAAGTTTGTTCTTCGGCGAGCGCATTCATCTGCGTCCCTGCGGCGAAGTCGTCTGGCGACTGAGTGCAGCCATGAAGCATGATCACGAGCGGCAAGGGCTGTCCCGCATAGCCGCTCGGAACATAGATCTTGTAGAGGCGGGAGCCTGCTTCGTTGGCGAAACTCAGCTCGTCGAACCGGGCGCCCTCCGGAAGCGGGACACGTGGCGTACGTGATTGCTGTCCCTGCGCCGGGCCAAAGACGCGAGACGGCGCGCCACGTTGGCGAAGGGTATCAAAGAACGCGCGCAGGCCTCCCATACCCGAACTGGGCGAACTCCGGGGTGAATCCCCCGATCCGGCGGTACCATTCGCTCCGCGAAGAAGTGCCATCGCTTCCAGGAGGCGGCCCTCTCGCGTCAACCGCGTCGCTTCGGTCAGATCAGATTTCAATTTCGCGTTCATGAGCGCATTCCTTGTAACTAAAGTATGAGACGGTCGTTGATGAGCACGCAGACTCAGGAAAAATCAGCGAATGCGGTCTTTAAGAATGTCTTTTACGGCGGGACTGGCGTGAAGGGCGCCAAGCACATGAATGGCGGCGATCGTTTCGCGCGCCAGTTCCGGCGTGACATCGTCCGCGATCACAACGAGACCAAGAACCTGGATGTGGAGTTTCTCCCCCGCCGCCCGCACCGCCTCGAGATCCGAGCGGTCATAGCGCCGCAGCCCGAGATCGAGCTCGTTGCGCACCACGGATTTCTTGACCGTTTCGTTATGGCGCTCGAGCTGGTTGCGGATGGCGGTCCGGATGAAGTCCGTCCGGTTCGCATAGAACGCCTCCTCGACGAGAAGATCGATATGACCGAGATCGACGAACCCCAGATTAATCGTAATCTTCTCGGAATCGGCCGTTTTGCTGCGAATCGCGCGAACATTTTCGTTCATTCAACCATCCTCTCACCATCCAACTGGATGGTAAATGGGAGTTTGGCACTCGGCTTACAAGGCGCAAATCGGGCCCCTGGAAAATGATTTGCGTCGGCGCAGCTAAACTGGGGAACTGCCACCCCCTCTGCGTTGTTCAGCACTGGCGCGCGTGGGAGAATCAAATGGCTAGTGTGAAATATGAAATCGTCGAGCATGCCGGCGGATGGGCATACAAGGTCGGCGACGTTTTTTCCGAACCCTATCCGTCCCACGACCTCGCACGAAAGGCGGCCGAACGCGCGGCTGCGGAGCAACGCGTTCCCGGATCCACTGAGGAAATCTCCTATCAGGACAAATCCGGCAAATGGCACGAAGAGCTGTCTCAGGGTCTGGATCGACCCGAAACGGACGTCACAGGGTAGCCGCGGCGCGTTCTGCTGTGCCAAAAAGCGATTCTATTCCGTTGAGCGCGTCCCCAGCGGGTCGCACCGGGCTCTTATGCAGATGAGGTCTTGAGTTGGTAGCTGCGCCCGGCAGGACAGAAATGAAACCCAATGACGATGTGTTTGTCGGCGACAGCGAGATGGCTGCGCTCATGCGTCGTCACGACTGGGCATCAACCAATCTAGGCCCTCCGGAGACCTGGCCGCACTCCCTCAAGGTGGCCCTGCGACTCCTTCTAAACTCTCGATTCGAGATGTGGCTCGGCTGGGGTCCGGACATCGCTTTCTTCTACAACGATGCTTATCGGCCGACGCTTGGATTCAAACATCCGAAAGCCCTCGCAACGCCGACCAAAGAACTTTGGAAGGAGATCTGGCCCGAGATCGAACCGCGAATTCGCATGGTTTATGAGGAAGGCAAGGCAACCTGGGACAGAGCGCTTCCCCTTCTTCTCCATCGAAACGGCTATTCGGAAGAGACTTACCATACTTTCTCGTATAGCCCGCTGATCGGCGATAGCGGCAATGTCGAGGGGCTGTTTTGCGCCGTTTCAGAAGAAACGGAACGCGTTATCAGCGAACGGCGTATGGATTCCCTACGCGACCTCGCGGCTGAACTCTCCGTCGTCGACTCCCGTGAGGCAGTGTTGAAGATCGTCGGAAGCCGCCTCAGCGCCAATCTCCACGATCTTCCGTTTACCATGACGTATCTGTTTGAACCGGGCGGCGTCGCGCGGTTGGCATGCGTGACTGGGATCGAGACTGCACATCCGCTTGCTCCAGACATCTTGGACGCCGAAGCACAAGATCCCTGGCCGATCGCCCGGTTGCGCTCTGGAGAGGGCAACGTACTCCTCGATCTCGATAACCGCGCCGACCTTCCGACCGGCGCTTGGGACAAGCCTCCCGAGACCGCGCTCTTGATCCCACTCTCTCGCCAGGGCGTGGACGAACCGTCGGGTTTCATCGTCGCTGGGCTCAACCCGTACCGCCGAATCGATCCCGACTATCTCGGATTTGTCAGCCTCATCGCAGGACAGATCGCCTCGAGTCTGTCGAATGCCGAGGCTTATGAGGCCGAGCGTCGACGCGCCGCCGCACTCGCTGAAGCTTTCAGACTGCGTCAGGAGGCAGCGGAGAGTCTGAGGCTGGTCAACCAGAGACTCGCTGAAGAAGTCGAGCAACGCACGGCCGAACGCGACCGGTTGCGCGCACTCTTCCAGCAGGCCCCCGGCTTCATGTGCGTGCTGCTCGGGCCGAATCTCGTCTTCGATCTGATGAACGAGGCTTATCTCCAGCTTGTGGGCCATCGCGACCTCATTGGCCGACCGATCCGGGAGGCGCTTCCCGAGATCCAGGGACAGGGTTTCTTTGAAATTCTCGATCGTGTTTACGCGGACGGCCAACCCTTCGTCGGAAATAGTTTGAGCGTAATGGTTCAGCGTCGCCCAGGCGCACCACTTGAAGAGCGTTTCGTCGACTTGGTCTATCAGCCGATCCTCGATGACAACGGACGCCCACTCGGCATTTTCGCGGAAGGAAGCGACGTCACCGACCGCGTGCGAGCGGAGAGTGCGCTGCGACTCCTGAACGAAGAGCTAGAGGCGCGGGTCAACGATCGCACAAATGATTTGGCCGAAGCACTCGACACACTTAAGCGTGAATCCGCTGAGCGAGAGATGGCCCAGGAGGCCTTGCGCCAGGCGCAGAAGATCGAGGCCGTCGGTCAGCTCACCGGCGGTATTGCGCATGACTTCAACAACCTGCTCACCGGTATCGTCGGATCGCTGGACATGCTCCGGACGCGGATCGCTCAAGGGCGCCTCGATCTGACCGATCGATATGTCACGGCAGCCACCATGTCCGCCAATCGTGCGGCGGCGTTGACGCATCGCCTTCTGGCCTTCGCTCGACGGCAACCGCTCGACCCGAAGCCCGTTCCGGCCAATGCCCTTGTGGCCTCCCTGGAGGACCTGTTTCGAAGAACGCTGGGAGAGCGCATCTCCCTGGAAATCGTGCTCGCCGGTGGCCTATGGCCAACCCTATGCGACCCAAACCAGTTGGAAAGCGCGCTTCTCAATCTCGTCATCAATGCGCGCGACGCGATGCCCGAAGGTGGCCGCCTGACAATCGAAACTGTGAACACGCATTTGGACGATTCCTATGTCGCAGCCCAACGGGACGTCGACCCGGGTCAGTACGTTGCCATCTGCGTTACAGATACCGGCACCGGCATGGCACCGGAGGTGATCGCACGAGCGTTCGACCCGTTCTTTACCACCAAGCCGATCGGTCAAGGCACGGGCCTTGGCCTCTCAATGATCTATGGCTTCGTCAAGCAGTCGGAGGGTCACGTCAAAATTTACTCCGAACTCGGACGGGGCACCACGGTGAAGCTCTACCTTCCGCGCTATCGGGGCCCTGGGGAGGTCACGGT
>NZ_JBFUKD010000209.1:0-5595 GCF_056401005.1 Microvirga sp. P4_G7
TTGTAGATGTTGTTACGCAGAAACGTGCCCTGGCCGATGATGCCGTGCGAGCCGTCGTTGTTCGTGCCCGTGCCGTTGATTTCGCAATCCTGCACGACGACGCCGGAGAGGCCACTCTTGATGTTGACCGCGGCCCAGTTGTTGGTCGTGATCTTGCAGTTCTTCAAGGTGACATTCGCGGCCTGAATGCTCACCGGACCGGTGATGTTCAAGCCTTCGACAACAGTGCCGGCCTTGGTGATGGTAATTCCGCCCGACGCAGTCAAAGTAACGCCTGGGGGGACACCAGTATTAGACGTCGTCGGAAAACCCGACAATTGGGATGAAGAAACAGCCATTGTAAATCGCCTTATCGATAGGTATCAAAAGTTGATAACAATTCAGTCTGGTCTTAAAAATTGAAGCGGAAAATAGTTACACGACTTCGGTCAATGCGTATTTATTGACCCGACTGATTCGGTGAATACGCTACAAGGGCTAAAAACCTCAAGCGCCGGATTTTGATATAGAGTCGCACAGGCCGGGTCTTGCTCAAAATAGACAGTTGTTTGTCTTTTCAGGCCAAGTGACGCTGATGCAATGTTTCATTAAGGCAATTTGATAGCCGTCAAGCTTAAAACTATTCGTATATATAGGCTTTTAGCACTGTATAAACGTAGGGTAAACCAAGTTACTATTGAAACATACAGTCACTTCCCCTCGGATATATACATTTCTAGCCATCCGGAGGCGGTCAGCAACTCTGGGTCGTTGTGGTATTAGCCTCCGGACTCCGCACGATGCTCTTCACGAGCCACGAGCCAGGAGATGCCGAGATAGACGGCGATGAAGACGCCGGACAGGATCAACATCGGCGAGTTCGACGAGACGATCCGGGGGAAGAAGGCGGCGAGGATGAGCTGGCTCATGACGGCCAGAAGCCACATGATTCCGCCCCAGGAACTGGCCATCCACAGGCCGACTGCCGCGATCAGGTCGATGACGGCGAAGTAGATGATCGTGGCTTGATAACCAGTCGATCGGGTTTCGAAGAGGCCCGTCGGCGTCCAGACACCCAGAATGACGGCCCAGGCGCTGAGCCCCTTCATGATCCAGAGAATGGCGAGGATGCGCATGAACCAAGTCAGCACGAAGCTCCAACGCAGCCGGCCGAGGGCGGGCCGCTCCTCCAAGCGATCCGCATTCTCGTTTCTTGCAACATTCGTCGTCTGCCGGTTCAGCAGGGAGCGGGCCATCTATGCAACTCTCAGTTCGTCGGCCGGAGGAAGCGGCGCGAAATAGGCTTCGATCATCGGGAGGGTGACTTCGTCAAGGGCGCTCGGATTCCACGCGGGATGCCCATCCTTGTCGATGAGTACTGCGCGAATGCCTTCGTAGAAGTCGTACCCGTCGAGAATACGCGAGGCGATACGAAACTCGATGCACATGGCCTCGGCAAACGAGAGATCGCCGCCCCTGCGCACCTGTTCGAAGGCGATGCCGAGGCTGGTGGGAGATTTCGTCCGTATCGTGGCAGCGGTGGCCGCGGCGAATTCGGAACCCTCCTTCCCGGCCTTGTCGAGGCGATCGAGGACATTGCCGACACTGTCGGGGATGAAGCACTTTTCGATCACCGGGAGATGGGCTGCCAAGGGTGCCGTTCCGGAATCAAATTGCCCTTGCCGCAGCGCGTCGTCGACAGGCACGCCGGCAATCAGGGCTTCCACGACCGACTCCTTGGTGGCCGGCGCGAGGGAATGCGTGGCAAGGCCGAGCAGGAGGCCGTCCGCGAGGCGCAAGCGCTCTCCGGTCAGAGCAAGGTACAAACCCGCGTTATAGGGAAGCCGGGGAAGCGCGTAAGTTGCACCCACATCGGGAAAGAACCCGATACCGACTTCAGGCATCGCAAACAGATAGCGCTCACCGGCGATCCGGTGCGAGCCGTGGAGGGAAATCCCGACGCCGCCGCCCATGACGATTCCATCGATCAACGAGACGTACGGTTTGCCGTAGGATTTGATCAGGGCGTTGAGCTGATACTCCTCCCGCCAGAAGGCGATGGCTTCCTCCTTGCGCCCTTCCCGCCCCAGATCATGCAGACGCCTGACGTCGCCGCCCGCGCAAAACGCCTTTTCGCCGGCGCCTCTGACGACGACCCGCGTGACAAACGGATTGTCGGCCCACGCATCAAGCGCCTCCCGCATCGAACGGACCATGCCGAGCGTCAGCGCGTTGAGGGCGCTTGGACGATTGAGCGTGATGAGACCGGCGGCGCCTCGGATTTCGCAAAGGACTTCGTCGGGTGCGGACATCACAGGCTCGTCTCTTCGGTTTCGGTTGTCCGAAGGATGGCACGCGCCGTCCCGATCGGGAAAGGGCTCCCGGTTCCCCGACGTCGTTGCGGGATGCGACCTTGCGGACCGAGATCACGCTTCAACCGGTCTTTTTTAGACCTGTTTAAATGTGCTACCTCACGAGACGCCGGCGGGCGTCCCCCGGCGTCGGATCAGGATCATGTCGAAGCTGTCGCCCTTTCCCCGCCCGGTTGCCACCGATGCGCCCTCCGCGGCGCTCTCTCTTACTCATCGCCCGCGCCGCAATCGCAAGGCCGAGTGGTCGCGACGGCTGGTCAGGGAAAACGTCCTCACGGTCGACGATCTGATCTGGCCGATCTTCCTCAACGACGGGCAAGGCGGACGCCAGGCCGTCGCGTCGATGCCTGGCGTCGATCGGTTGAGCATCGACGAGGCCGTTCGCGACGCTGAGCGAGCCGCGACCTTGCGCATTCCGGCGATCGTTCTGTTCCCGAACACGGACCCATCCCTACGCGATCCGGTTGGTTCGGAAGCCGTCAACAGCCGYAACCTCGTCTGCCGGGCAATTCGCGAGATCAAACGCGCCGTTCCCGACATCGGCATCATCACCGACGTCGCTCTCGATCCGTATACGAGCCACGGACATGACGGAGTGATGGACGGCGAGCGCGTCCTCAACGACGAATCCGTCGCCGTTCTCGTTCGGCAGGCGCTGCTTCACGCGGAAGCGGGCGCCGATGTCATCGCGCCCTCCGACATGATGGACGGGCGCGTCGGCGCCATCCGCGAAGCGCTCGATCAGTCGGGCTTTGTCGATGTGCAGATCATGGCGTATGCCGCCAAATACGCATCGGCGTTCTACGGCCCGTTCCGGGACGCCATCGGCACCAACGCCACCCTGATCGGCGACAAGCGCACCTACCAGATGGATCCGGGCAACTCGGACGAGGCCCTGCGTGAAGTCGCCCTCGATCTCGACGAAGGCGCGGACATGGTGATGGTCAAGCCCGGCCTGCCCTATCTCGACGTCGTCCGACGCGTGAAGGACACCTTTTCGGTCCCGACCTTCGCCTACCAAGTGTCGGGCGAGTATGCCATGATCGAGGCTGCCGCCGCGAACGGCTGGCTCGACGGCGAACGGGCGATGATGGAAAGCCTGCTCGCCTTCAAGCGGGCTGGCGCGGACGGCATCCTGACCTATTTCGCGCCTCGGGTCGCCGAGAGGCTCAAAGCACAGGCCTGACACATTCCGCCATCCTTTCTCCGGGTAGAGATCGACCGACCGTGGCGCATCGCTGGGTGTCTTTTGGCTCTCTGCCTGTTGGCGGCCTGCGGCTATACCATCGACGCGGAGCAGGCCCGGATCTGCCGGATCGCCCTGCCCGCTCTCAACCCCGCCGCGCGCATCCACGTCACGAGAACCGAGCCTGGCCCCGTGCCCCGCTCGGTGCGCCTCGATTACACCGTCGAACGTGACGGCCGGCCTCTTCTCGACCGATCCGTCATCTGCCAGTTCGCCGCCGAAGGATTGTCTCCCAACAAGGCGGAATTGACCGGACTTGCAACCGAGGGAGAAGTCCTCTCCGGCGCGAGCCTCCATCTCCTCAAACGCTACTACATCGAAACGCCCGAAGGGATTGCGGCCGACCCGGGCGGCGCACCCGGGGCAAACGTCATCGAACTGCCGGAGCGGCTCGCCTACGCGCTCCAGCAATTGCTGGTCAGCCTGCCGCGCACCGCGATTTACGCCCTGTTGTCGGTCGCCTACGCCCTTGTCTTCGGGATGTCGGGGCGGATCAACCTTGCCTTCGGCGAACTCGCAGCGGTCGGCGGGGCCGCGACGATCGCGGGTGCATCCATCGCCATCATCGGCCTTTCCGTCGCATCCCCCCTTGTCGGTCTCGCGCTCGGGATGGCGGCAGCAATCTTCTCGGCGGCTCTTCACAGCGCGGTCGGCGGATACCTGACGATCGCGTGCGTCAAAAGCAAGAGCACTCAGCCGAGCCTCATCGCGACTGTCGGGCTCTCGTTGTTCCTGATGGAGTATCTGCGCGTGGTGCAGAGTCCGGTCACGGTCTGGTTGCCGCCGATCTGGGGAGAACCGCTGGCGCTGGCGCGGACGGGAGGTTTCCTCGTCAGCCTGACGCCGATTTCCCTCGTCACCACCGGGATCGGCATCGGTGCTGCTTGTGTCCTCCTGTGGCTGATGTGGAACACGCCGTTCGGCCGCGCTTGGCGGGCCTATTCCGACGACGCCTCGACGGCGGCTTTGTTCGGCGTCGACGGCAGACGGCTCCTTCTCATGACGCTGGCGCTCGCCGGAGCCATGGCCGGACTTTCCGGCATGCTCATCGTCGCCCAATACGGCGGCCTGGGCTTTGCGGGCGGGTTCCAATACGGCCTGAAGGCGCTGATCGCCGCCGTCATCGGCGGCATCGGTTCGATCCCCGGGGCGCTCCTCGGGGGCGTCGCCGTCGGCCTGTTTGAAACTTTGTGGTCGGCCTATCTTCCGATCGAGGCGCGCGATGTGGCGCTTTATGCGGCGCTGGTCGTCTTCCTGATCTTCCGGCCGGGCGGATTGCTCGGCTTAAGGGATCCGACACCACGGGCGGTCTAGCTGAAAGTCATCAAGCCGAGTCGTGCATAACATCAAGCAATGAGCGCCTGACGTGGAACTGGGTATCACTTCAGTCGATCACGCTCTAAAAGCACTACAAAACGATAAGCCGGAGGATGCCTTGGCTCACTACGCCATCTCTCTCGAAGACGTGAAAGAAGCCGCTCGGACGATCAAGGGCCAGGTGCTGYGCACGCCGCTCGTACCCGCTCCGCGCCTGTCGCAGCTCACCGGCGCGAAGGTCTTCGTCAAGCACGAGAACATGCAGCCGACCGGCTCGTTCAAGGAACGCGGTGCGGTCAACAAGTTGGAGAGCCTGACGGCCGAGGAGCGCCAGCGCGGCGTCATCGCCATGTCGGCCGGCAATCACGCGCAGGCCGTCGCGTATCATGCCACCCGGCTCGGCATCCCCTCGACCATCGTGATGCCCGAGAACGCTCCCCTCGTGAAGGCGGAGAACACCCGGGCCTACGGCGCGCGGGTCATCCTGTTCGGGGAGACGCTCTACGAATCCGCCGACAAGGCGCGGGCGATCGCGGCCGAGGAGGGTCTCGTTTTCGTCCACCCCTACGACGACCCGAAGATCATGGCCGGCCAGGGCACCTGCGGACTCGAAATTCTCGAGGATCATCCCGATCTCGACCAGATCGTCGTTCCCATCGGCGGCGGCGGCCTGATCTCCGG
>NZ_JBFUKD010000210.1:0-5585 GCF_056401005.1 Microvirga sp. P4_G7
GCCCAGCACCTTGCCCGAAAGCTCGAGCCGTTCGGCGGCGCGCAGAAAGGCCTTCGCAACGATCGCGGCGTCGTCAGAACGTACAGCCGGGGCGGCAAGTGCAGCCATGAAGCACCCTTCTTTCCACAGAAAGATAATGCGCTACAAATTTCTGTAAAGAGAAATCGCGAGTGACGTTTTCGTGATCTGCCTGGCTTGGCTCCGCCCTTCCGTATTATCGATCCTGGACCAATATCGCGGCAGCGCCATCTCCCTCGCGGACACTTGTCTGTCTCAGGAGGAATTCGATGCTCAAGAAAAGCTTGATCGTGGCCTTGTTCGCTGGGGCCGTTCTCGCCGCGCCTCTTGCCTTTGCGCAGACACAGCCGGCGATGGTCGGCGAAACAAGCAAGGGCAAGGCTCTCGTCGATGCCAAGGGCATGACGCTCTACATCTTCGATCGGGATGCCGGCGGCAAATCGGCCTGCAACGGGCAATGCGCGCAAAACTGGCCGCCATTGATGGCCGCCGCCGCCGCAGCGCCCATGGGTGATTGGACGGTCGTCGTGCGCGACGACGGCGGCAAGCAATGGGCCTACAAAGGCAAGCCGCTCTATGGTTGGGCCAAGGACACGAAGCCCGGCGACATCACCGGCGACGGTGTCAACAGCGTCTGGCACATTGCTCAACCGTGAGCTCCTGCCCCGGAAAACGAGAAAACCCCGGTGTCGCCACCGGGGTTTTTGATTCAAGGCTGAAAGCGTCGCTTAGAAATCGCGCTGGACGCGCAGACGGCCTTCCCAGGCGCTGTCGTCGCCGAACGAGCCAGCACCCGGAATGAAGATGCGGCCCTTCGGATCGAGCTTCACGTAGATCGCTTCGACGCCGAAATCGAGGCCGGTCACCGGCTGCCAGAAGACGTTGCCGCCGACGCGCCATTCCTTGAAGTCCGCCAGGCCGGTCACGAAACCGTCGGTGGTGTAGGAGGTGGACGGGCCGCCGTAGCTGACGCTCAGGAACGAACCGAAGATGCTCGAGCGGATTTCCGGGGTCCAGTAATGCTGCAGGCCACCGGCGAGCGACCAGCCCTTGCCGCGCTCGATGTCACCGGTGATCGGGTTGATGTACCCGTCGGTGAAGCCGAGAACGGAGCCCACATTGGTGTTCGGGCTGGTGTTCAGAACGTCGTTGCCGCCGCTGAGATAGCCGAGCGCGCCGTTAGAGTACTGAGCCGAGAACCACAGCGTGTCGCCGGTGCCGAGCTGGGGCAGGTTGATGCCGACCTGTGCGCCGACCGCGATGCCGTACTCGGTGTCCGGGAAGTTGGAGAAACCGACGGCGCTCGTGAAGAGGTTGTTCGAACGCAGCTGATGGACCGCGCCGGACAGCTGAGCGGTTCCCCACGTGCCGGTGTACTTGACGTTGGCCACGACGTCGGGAAGGCGCTGGCCAGCCGGATCGAGACCGATCGCCGCTCCGCCGAAGAAGGGGTCGTTGTAGCGACGGTCGATACCGTCTTCGAGCGAGACCGAAGCCGAGAAGCCGTTGCCAAAGGTGAAGGTGTAGGCCAGCAGGTTGACGTCCGGAGCATCGTCGAAACGCAGCGTGCCCATATGGGTGGTCGGCAGGTCACCGTTCGAGAAGAACGAGGTGACGCGACCGGCGGTCAGGCCACCGAACTGGATGAATGCTTCGTTGATGTCGGGCGTCGTGCCGATGCTGCGTTCACGACCGAACGGCGTGCCCGAGCTGCGCGTGATCTCGAAACGGACCACCGAGCGCAGAAGGCCATAAGCCGTGGACGTGCGGGCGTCGAGCTGCAGACGGCCGCGAGCGCGGAAGCCGGTGGCGTCCGCAGCGCGGGTCAGCGGGGAATTATAGAGATAGTCGGCGCGGACACGGCCGCTGACCCGAAGGCAGGTTTCCGTTCCCGGAATGAAGAAGAAGCCCTCGCCATAGGTCGAGCAAACGCGAACATATTCCACCGGAGCCGCCTTCTTGGCGGGAAGATCGGCAGCTTGGGCCCCGGCCACCGCGGCAAAACCCGCAGCCGATCCGAGAAGAAGGCTCGTAACGAGCTTCATGAACGTCTCCAATGTTTCAATTCGGGCAATCGACCCGATCCGATTGAAACGATATCCAAGCTGGACGGCGGAGCAATTCAACCAACTGCGCAAAACTGGCGATTTGCGAAGCACTGTGCTCAAAAAGAGACCATTCTAGGTTGAGGAACGCATTTCGGCCCGATCTGTGGCAGAAAATCAACAGCAGATTACGCTGCGGAATTAGGGCCCGTGGCACGAATCGCTCAGTCGCCGAACAGGTCGTTCGGCCCGCTCAGGCAGCGATACCCGACGAAGCATTGCGGATTGTCCCGCGTGGGCACGAAAGCCGGCCCGAGATACTCAGCGACCTCGCAGAAATTCAGATCCCGGACGTAGCGGTCGTAGGTGTATTGTCCGGTTCCGAGAACGAAGGCTCCGTTGGCGTTCACCAATTGCCTCGCCTGGCCGCAGGTCATGCTCTGGGTCATCGGGCGCGATTGCGCGAATGCACCTGCGGGAAGAGCGGCGATGAAGAGTGCGAACGCAATTCGTCTCATGTTGTCCACCGTTTGCGGCCTAGCCGAATAACGCCGAGCTAGGCGCTTGGTTACCGATCGGCACATCAACATCCTGTGTGTCGGTTCGCTACAGCATCGGCTGAAGACGACGCGCCATTTCGACGGCAGCCGCGTAATCCGTCTTCCCCGATCCCAGCACGGGAATGCCCGATACCAGGATGGATTTCGGTACCCACAATTCAGGGTAGCCTTGAACGCGCGCGTGGGCAGCGAGAGCATCTCGGTCCGCGTCGGCCTTATCGGTGATGAGGACGATCTGCTCGCCCTTCCGCGGATCCGGAAGCGCTACGACCACATGGTTCGCGTCGGGCCATAATCCCTGCACGAGTGTTTCGACGGCGGCGAGGGAGATCATCTCGCCGCCGATCTTGGCAAAGCGTTTTGCGCGTCCCCTCACGGTGACGAGCCCGTCGTCGACGGTGACGATATCGCCCGTGTCGTACCAACCGTCCGGAGGAGGCTCGATCGCCCCGGAACCGTCGGTCGCGAGATAACCCATCATCACGTTGGGACCGCGTACCGCGAGACGACCGCCCTCGGGAATACCTTCGACGGGCGCCAAGCGCCATTCGATGCCGGGCAGAAAGGGGCCGACGCTTCCAGGCTTGGATCGATCGGGCACGCTCACCGCGATGACCGGAGAACACTCGGTTGCACCATAGCCTTCGAGGATCGTGGTGCCGTAACGGTCCCAGAGACGGCGCGTATCGTCCTTCACCCGCTCCGCGCCGGCAATGACGTAGCGCACGCTCTGGAGATCGTTTCCGTCTGCGGCGCGCGCGTAGCCCTGGAGAAAGGTATCGGTCGCAAGAACGATGGTCGCTTGTGTTCCACCGATCAGTTTCGGAATTTGCCGGTAATGAAGCGGCGACGGATAGAGCACCGATTTCATGCCGTTGAGAATGGCGGTGAGCAATCCCGCCGTCAGTCCAAATGAATGGAACACCGGCAAGGGATTGAAGAACACGTCATCAGGCGTCAGCACGCTCCCGGCATGCGCCTTCACCTGATAGGCGTTGGCGATGAGGTTGGCGTTCGATAGCACCACCGCCTTCGGCTTGCCCTCGGATCCCGATGTGAACAGGATCACGCCGGCATCGTCGGGTTTGACATCCGATCGCTTGTGAATTGTGCGCGCGAAAAAGCTGCTCAGGAGGGCCAGGAATTTATCGAGACTCGTGATCGTCGCGCGAACGTCTTCCAGCCAGACGATCGTGCGTCCCTCGCTCAATGCCGCGACGACGTCGTCGAGTTTGCCCTGCTCCACGAAACGGCGCGACGTGACGATGGTCCGGATCTGCGCGACCTCGCAGGCCGAATTCATGTTCTTGAGACCCGAGGTGAAATTCAATAGTGCCGGCACGCGCCCGAATGCGTTCAGGCCGAAGAACACGACCGCGATTCCCTGCACGTTCGGCATCAGTACGCCGATCGTCTCGCGCGGCTGCGTCAGCGCCGCGAGCTTGCGGCCGAGAACGAATGCCGCAAGGACGAGCCTTCCGAAGGTGAGCGGCTGCCGCTCGGGATCCTCCAACGCGACCTTGTTCCGGCCGAACCGGTCCCGTGCGTTGAGGAGCGCCCCGAAAAGACTCGTGCGCGTGCCGGCGAGGTCGAATTCGGCCATGAGGCGATATCCTGTCTGGCGGTCAGCCGGCCGCGCCTTCGGTGATAGGGGCCTGGTAGGCCAGACCCATATCCCAGGGGAAATAGATCCACGTATCCTGGCTCACTTCGGTGACGAAGGTTTCCACCATGGGACGACCCGCGGGCTTGGCGTAGACGGTCGCGAAATGGGCGTTCGGCAGCATGTCGCGAACCATCTTCGCGGTCTTGCCGGTATCGGTCAGATCGTCGACGACCAGGACGCCCTTTCCTGTCCCGCCGCCGATGGCTTTGATCGCGGGCGCGATGTCCTTCAGAACGCGGAGCTCACCCTGGTTCTTGTAGTCGTGGTAGCTCGCGATGCAGACGCTTTCGATCAGCCGGATATCGAGCTCCCGCGCAACGATGGCGGCGGGAACGAGCCCTCCGCGCGTAATGCAGACGATGGCTTCGAACGGCCCGGCCGCGGCAAGGCGCCAGGCTAGCGCGCGGGCGTCCCGATGGAACTGGTCCCAGGAGACGGGGAAGGCTTTGGGGGAACTTGGAGACATCGTTTTGCTCGTGCAATGCGAGGAGGATCAGAGAGGAACGCGATCGGATTTGAGGCTGTGCACCAACGCGCGAACAGCCTCGGAGGTTGTCGCTACGGCATCGGCATCCTTGCCGCGCACGACGATCTGATTGTTGAAGCCGGTGGAGGTGAAGGACGGATAGGATCCGATCGACACGTCGGGGTTGTCTCTCGCGATCGCGGCGAGACCGTCGCCATAAGCGCCCTCGCCCAGGGTGCCGGCCTCGATCGTTTCCACCACCATGCGCGCGCCTGTCTGGAGAGTCGGCGCGACCAGATCCAACATGGCCTGCATGATCGACGGCACGCCAGCCATGACGATGACATTGCCGATCCTGAAGCCCGGCGCCTTCGAGATCGGGTTTTCGATCAGGTCCGCACCGACCGGAACGCGCGCCATGCGCAGGCGCGCCTCGGTGAGTTCGCCAGGCTGGTATCGCTCTCGCAGAAGGGCGACCGCACGCGGGTCGTGCTCGACGGGGACACCGAAGGCTTTGCCGACGCTGTCTGCCGTGATGTCGTCATGGGTCGGTCCGATGCCGCCCGTCGTGAACAAGTAGGTGTAGCGGGTCCGCAGCGCATTCACCGCGGCGGCGATGTCCGCCTCGATGTCGGGTACGACACGCACCTCGCTCAGGTCGATGCCGATCGCGGTGAGATAATCGGCGATGTAGCCGATATTCTTGTCCTTGGTCCGCCCGGAGAGAATCTCGTCTCCGATGACGAGAAGGGCGGCTGTCACTGAAACGGCCATGGCGCGATCCTTTTCAAGGCGTTTACCGCCTGCAAGGCTGTTCCTCAAGCAAGCCT
>NZ_JBFUKD010000211.1:0-5563 GCF_056401005.1 Microvirga sp. P4_G7
TACCGGCGGCGCCTATTCCTTCGCCCGCACGTCCATGGGTCCGTGGGCGGGCTACATCACCGGGATCGCGGAGAACATCGAGTTCGTGCTGACCCCGGCCGTGATCGTGTTCTTCATCGGCTCGTACCTGTCGGCCATCTTCGGAACAGCGCCCGAATTCCAGCCCGTCTACTGGATTCTCTCGTACGCGTTGTTCGTCGGCCTCAACATCGTCGGCGTGGAACTGTCGTTCAAGGTTACCGTGACGGTCACCATTCTGGCGCTTGCGGTCCTCGCGATCTTCTATCTGTCGGTGATTTTCTCGGGCCAGCTCGATTTCTCGCGCTGGGCGTTGAACATCGGCGCGGACGGCGCTGAGCTCGCCAACGGGAACGGCCCGTTCCTGCCCTTCGGCATCAAGGGCATTTTCATGACGCTGCCGTTCGCGGTGTGGCTGTTCCTCGCCATCGAGCAACTGCCGCTGGCGGCGGAGGAATCGCATGATCCGCAGAAGGATATGCCGAAGGGCATCATCCTCGGCATTCTGACGCTGATCGTGTCGGCCTTCCTCGTGACCTTCCTGAACACGAGCATCGCACCCGGCGCGGCCGGTCTCGCCAAATCAGGCGAGCCACTCCTCGACGGTTTCCGCACGATCTACGGCTCGGACATCGCGAAGATCCTCGCGGCGGTCGCGGTGATCGGTCTGATCGCCTCGTTCCATACGATCATCTTTGCGTTCGGACGGCAGATCTACTCGCTCTCGCGGGCGGGATACTTCCCACGCTTCCTGTCGATCACCCACGGCACCCGCAAGACGCCGCATGTGGCCCTGATCGCGGGCTCCTTGCTCGGCTTGGCGGTGATGTTGATCATCTGGTTCTCGGTCGGTGCGGAAGCCGGCGCCAACGTCATCGGCGGCACGCTGCTCAACATGGCGGTGGCCGGCGCCATGCTCGCCTACTTCATGCAGGGCATGTCCTACATCACCCTGAAGAAGAAGTTCGCGCATATCGACAGGCCGTATGTCAGCCCCTTCGGCATTGCCGGGGCGGCCGTGTGCATGATCATTGCGGCGATCACGCTCTACTTCCAGTTCACCGATCCGGTGTTCCAGAAGGGCGTCCTCGGTGTTGCGATCTACTATGTGATCATGATGGCCTATTTCCTCGTCTGGGGACGCCATAAGCTGATCCTGTCCCCGGAAGAGCAGTTCGCTCTTTCCAAGGGCGCCGAGGAATACAAGGCGCATTGACGAAGCCACGTTGTTAAAACCCTGGGGAGCGCATGCGTGCGCTCCTCTCCTAGCTCTTCCTCGGTCAGGTTTCCGGCATGAACGCTCCCACACCGCGAATGGATGTTCCCAAAATCAGGACTGCCGCAGATGCGGCGGCATACGTGCGTAGCCGTGACCTTCCGTTCGTGAAGATCGGCGTCGTCGATATCGACGGCATCATGCGCGGCAAGTACATGGCGCGCGACAAGTTCGAATCCGCTCTCGAGAACGGCTTCGGCTTCTGCGACGTTGTCCTCGGGTGGGATTCGAACGACCAGCTCTACGACAACACGACGCTGACCGGCTGGCACACCGCCTATCCCGACGCGACCGCACGCATTCTTCCGGAGACGATGCGGCTCATCCCCTTCGAAAACGACCTACCGTTCTTCCTCGCCGAGTTCGACGGCTATGCCGAGGCGGCGTGCCCGCGCGGCGCGCTGCGGCGCGTTCTGAAGAAGGCGGACGACATGGGCTTTGCCGTGTCCGCCGCAGCGGAGTTCGAGTTCTTCGTCTTCGACGAAACCCCGCATTCGATTCGCGAAAAAAACTACCGCAATCTCAAAACCATCACGCCGGGCTTCTTCGGATATTCCGTGCTGCGCTCGGGCGTGCACGCCGATTTCTACCACGAGCTGCTCGATCTCGCGAACACGATGGATTTCGAGATCGAGGGTCTGCACACGGAGACTGGCCCCGGCGTTCTCGAAGCTGCCATCCGCGTCGACGACGCGTTGAGGGCGGCGGACAAGGCGGCCTTGTTCAAGACCTTCACCAAAATTCTCGCGCAGCGGCGCGGCTGGATGGCGACGTTCATGGCCAAGTGGTCGCGCGACTGGCCCGGCCAATCGGGACACCTGCATGCATCGCTCAAGGACGTGAAGACGGGGAAGGGCGCGTTTTACGATGCCAAAAGGCCGCACACCATGTCCGACACGATGCGCTGGTTCGTCGGCGGTCAGCAGCAGCTGATGCCGGAGCTGCTTTCGATGGTCGCCTGCACCGTCAACAGCTATACGCGCCTCATCCCCGGCTTCTGGGCGCCGACCGATTCGGCCTGGGGCGTGGAAAACCGCACCACGGCGCTGCGCGTCATTCCCGGCTCCGAAAAATCGCAGCGCGTGGAATACCGGGTCGCTGCCGCGGACATCAACCCCTACATCGCACTTGCCGCCGCCATCGGATCGGGCCTCTGGGGCATCGAGAACAAAGTCGACCCCGGCGATCCGATCCAGGGGAATGCCTATGCGGTGAAGCATCCCAAGAAGCGGGCGTTGCCGCGCTCGCTTGGCGAGGCGGCGGAGCGGCTCAAAGCGTCGAAGCCAGCGCGTCAGCTTTTCGGCGACACCTTCGTTGACCATTATGCCGCCACGCGCGAATGGGAAGAGAGGGAAGCCCGCAAGGCAATCACCGACTGGCAGCTCGCCCGTTATTTCGAGATCATCTAAAAGCAGCACCATGGCCGACACCGATATCGTCTGTATCTCTCCCATCGACGGGCGCGAGCTGGCTCGCCGTCCGATCATGTCCGAAGCGGCGATCGAGACCGCCCTCAACGTGGCGCGCCGGGCGCAATCCACGTGGCGACACACGCCGATAACTGAGCGTGCGGCAAAGGTGCTCGCCTTCCTCGACGCGCTTGTTGCGATGAATCAGGAGGTCATGCCCGAGATCGCGCAGCAGATGGGACGGCCCGTCCGCTATGGCGGCGAGTTTCGCGGCGTCGAGGAGCGCGCTCGCTACATGGTGCGCATCGCCGAGGAGAGCCTCAAGCCTATTCCGGCGGATGACGAAAAGCAGGGTTTCCGCCGCATGATCAAGCGCGAGCCCGTCGGCCTCGTGCTCGTCATCGCTCCSTGGAACTATCCCTATCTGACCGCGATCAACACGATCGCACCAGCCTTGATGGCAGGCAACGCAGTGCTGTTGAAGCACGCCTCACAGACCATTCTCGCCGGCGAGCGATTCCAGATGGCGGCCGACCGCTCGGGCCTTCCTCAGGGCCTGTTCCAGAACCTCGTGTTGAGCCACGATCAGACAAGCCGAATCCTCGGCGGTGGCCTCGTCGATCATTGCAACTTCACCGGCTCGGTCACAGGCGGCCGCTCGATCGAGAAAGCAGCTGCCGGATCGTTCACGTCGCTTGGTCTCGAACTCGGCGGCAAGGACCCGGCCTATGTCCGTGCCGACGCTGACATCGAGAATGCCATCGAGAATCTCGTCGATGGTGCGTTCTTCAATTCGGGCCAATGCTGCTGCGGCATCGAACGTGTCTACGTGTACGAGAGGCACTACGACCGCTTCGTCGAAGGCGCAGTCGATCTCGTGAACAAATACATTCTCGGCAACCCGCTCGACGAAACGACGACACTCGGGCCGATGGCGCACAAGCGTTTCGCCGACCTCGTGCGCGGACAGAATTCCGAAGCGGTCTCGAAGGGCGCGAAGGCGCATATCGATGCCAAGCGCTTCGCCGCGGATACGGGACGCGACGCCTATTTGGCGCCGCAGGTTCTCACGAACGTGGACCATTCCATGAGCGTGATGCGCGACGAGAGCTTCGGACCGACCGTCGGCATCATGAAGGTGAAGGGGGACGAGGAGGCGATCCAACTCATGAACGATTCCCCCTACGGCCTTTCCGCCGCCATCTGGACGTCCGACGTCGACGCGGCAGAGGCGCTTGGGGACAAGCTCGAAACCGGCACCGTCTTCATGAACCGCTGCGACTATCTCGATCCCGCTCTCGCCTGGACCGGCGTCAAGGATACGGGCCGTGGCGCGAGCCTGTCGCGGCTGGCCTATGAATCCCTCACCCGCCCGAAATCCTATCACCTGCGCACCCTTTGAGTTTGAACGATGACCGTGTCACCCCGCTCCAATTGGAACTACCCGACTCCGATCCGCTTCGGCGCCGGCCGCATCGCCGAGCTCGCGGAAGCATGCCGCGCTGTCGGCATGTCCGCGCCGCTCATCGTCACGGACCCCTTTCTCGCGACGCAGTCCATGACGAAGGCTGCGTTGGCTCAGCTCCAGGCCGCAGGCCTCAAAGCTGCGCTGTTTTCGGAGATCAAGCCGAACCCCGTCGAGAGCAACATCTACAAAGGCCTCGAGGCGATGAAGGCTGGCGACCATGATGGCGTCGTCGCTTTCGGCGGCGGCTCCGCCCTTGATGCCGGCAAGGTCATCGCCTTCATGAAGGGACAGTCCCGACCCATGTGGGATTTCGAGGATGTCGGCGATTGGTGGATGCGCGCGGATCCCAACGGCATCGCGCCGATCATCGCCGTTCCGACGACCGCAGGTACAGGCTCGGAAGTCGGGCGCGCCGGCGTCATCACGCAAGAGGCGACTCACACCAAGAAGGTCATCTTCCACCCGCTGATGATGCCGAAGATCACGATCTGCGATCCTGAACTCACCGTCGGCATGCCGCCCCATATCACGGCAGGAACCGGTCTCGACGCCCTGGCCCATTGTATCGAAGCCTATTGCGCGCCCGGCTACCATCCAATGGCCGACGGTATCGCCGTCGAGGGTATCCGTCTCGTGAAGGAATATCTCCCGCGGGCGTACAAGGACGGCACAGACATCGAGGCGCGCGCCAACATGATGTCGGCCGCCGCCATGGGCGCCACGGCGTTCCAGAAGGGCCTGGGAGCCATTCATGCCCTGTCCCATCCGGCGGGCGCTCTGTATGACACTCATCACGGTCTGACGAACGCGGTCTTCATGCCGTACGTGCTGGTCTTCAACCGCGAGGCCATCGAGAACAAGATCGCCCGGCTTGCCGCCTATATCGGCCTGCCGCAGGCGTCGTTCCAGGGTTTCCTCGATTGGGTACTGCAATTGCGCAAGGACCTCGGCGTGCCGCACACGCTCGAGGGCCTGAAGATCGACAGCGCGCGCTTCGACGAGATGTCGACCATGGCGCCGGAAGATCCGACGGCTGGAGGCAACCCCGTTCCGATCACAAAGGAAAGCGCCCGCAAGCTCTACGAAAACGCATTGGCTGGTCGCGTCTGAGCACAAGACATGCGATGCGAGAGACGGCGCGGTGCGTCGCCTCTCGGTCGCGTCGTTTCGTCAGACGGTCCTCGCTGAAGGTGCGTCTTCGGCACGTCGCGTCCACCAGAGGACAAGACCCAAAAGCGGGACGAGGATGTCGCTGTAGAAGATGATGCCGGCATTGCCCGGAGCGAAGTTGTGAGCGGTCACCATCTGATACGCATGGCCCGCAGCGGCGCCCCACAGAAAGCACGCAGGACCGATCAGCGCAGCGAGGCGCATATCGGAGCTGCCTTTGAA
>NZ_JBFUKD010000212.1:0-5558 GCF_056401005.1 Microvirga sp. P4_G7
CCGAAAAGGCGTTATTCGACGGCTCCGATGTGGCAAAGCGGCGTTGCGGCGTCCGTCGCGCCATCGCCCATGGCCTTGCCACGACGAGCGCATTGGTTTTGCAGGAGTGGCGGAGACMCGGCGGGACAGTGTCGGTTCTTCAGACGGGCGATGCGAACGTCCTCGACGACGCCGCGACACGGTTCGCCACCGACTACATCGGCCTCTTCGAGATCATCGATGACCAGAAGCTCGGCCTGCCCATGGGCAAGAGCATCGACGATGCCCGTCCGGCGCTGGCAGAGGGCTGGCGCAGCAAACGATCATTGCGGGCCATCGCCGTCAACCTCGAAGCGGCGCAAGCCATGGGTAAACTGTTGCTCGATCCCGCCAGCGACGAAGGCGCTTCGCTGGTCTACGCCCTCCGCACACCGCTCGCGATGGCCGAGGCGCTCGGACAGGCGGATATCGGAACTCTCGCGGGCGATAAGAAGCAGCGCGCGAAGGTGGTTCTGCTGCGTGACGCCGTGCATTCGCTGCGCGAAGTCGCAAGTTTCTCGGTGCCGAACGCCCTCGGTGTGACGATGGGATTCAACAGCCGTGACGGTGATTGATCGACGCTCCTTCCTCGCCGGGCTGAGCGCCGCGATCGCGGCGCCGGCAGGAATGCGCTCGGCGTTCGCCGGCACACCCGAACCGCTCTTCGTGTCGGCGTGTCTCGATGGGAACGACGCCGCATCGGTTGCAGTGTTCGGCTTCGACGGGCGCATGGTATTCAACACGCGGCTGCCCGAACGCGGACACGACATCGCCATTCGTCCGCACGCCACAGACCTCGTCGTCTTCGCGCGTCGACCCGGCAATTGGGCCGCAATCATCGATCGCACCACGGGCAAAGTCGCGACGGTCGTCACATCGCCCAAGGGGCGTCACTTCTACGGCCACGGGGTTTTCTCAGCCGACGGGCGCATTCTCTACGCCACCGAAAACAAGATGACATCGGGTGAAGGCATGCTTGGTATCTACGATGCCGCAGCGGGCTATCGCCGGGTCGGCGAGATGCCGAGCTTCGGCATCGGGCCACACGACCTGGCCTATCTTCCCGACCATCGCCACATCGTCGTCGCCAATGGCGGGATCAGGACACATCCTGAAACCGGGCGTGAGATTTTGAACAAGGATGAAATGGAGCCGAGCCTTGCCCTCGTCGATCCACAAAGCGGGGATGTTCTGTTCAAGACCGATCTCGGCGCGGATCTCAAGGGCCTGAGCATTCGCCACCTCGCCGTCTCCGACGCAGGCGAGACCGTGTTCGGCTGCCAGTTCGAGGGCAATCAGGACGACATGCCGGCCCTCGTCGGAACGCTCGACCGCGACGGCAAGACCCGTTTTCTCGAAATGCCGGAGGACGACCTCAACGCGCTGAAAAACTACGTCGGCTCGGTGACACTCGATRCATCCGGACGCATTGCCGCCGCAACGAGCCCGCGTGGAAACACCATCGCATTCTGGGATCTGCCGAGCGGGCGTTACCTCGGGCGCCGCCGCATGTCGGACGTCTGCGGCATCGCCGCCGCCCCAGTCGAAGGCGTCTTTCTCGCGACCTCCGGCAATGCCGGCGTGCGCCTTGCTCCCGTGACGGCGAAAGAATTGCAGTCTCTCGGCGGAACCGAGCTCGATCGGTGGATTTGGGACAATCACACCCGCCGGGTGTAGCATTCGAGCCGAAAGGTCGTCCCATGTCCGAGGGAATCGGAACCGTCGAAACAAAGGAGGCGTTCGACCGAGCCGCCGAAGCGGCCATCGGGTTGAACACCCAAGATCGGCGCGAGGACCCGAGCCTGCTTGCGCGGGCGGCGGAGGTGGTGTCTGAGGTCGATTGGCGCAAGGCTGGAGCCGCATTCGGCCTGTGCCTGTTCGTGATTGCGGTTGTCGCTATCTATCGCGCGGCGGAATCGATGACCTGGCAAGATCTCCAGGCGGCTGTCGCCCATGTCGATCGACAGCGCCTTGTTGGCGCCGCAATGGCGACGGCGATGTCCTATGCCGTCCTCATCGGATACGACGTCCTCGCTCTGCGCCAAGTGGGAGCACACGTTCCTTTCGCCACCGCGGCCACGGCATCGTTCATCAGCCAGACCTTCACGTTTACGATGGGGTTCGGCCTTCTCACCGGTAACGCCGTGCGACTTCGCGTCTACACGGCAGCCGGCATCTCCGCCCTCGACATCGTCGCGATGGGTTTCTTCTGCGCGGTCACGTTCTGGTTCGGGCTCGCGGCTCTGACCGGCTTGAGTTTGATTGCGGAACCGTCGCTCGCCTCTCTCGTCGACGATGCGCCGGCGGGTCTCAATCGAGCTGCCGGCTTCGTGATTCTCGGTGCGTTGACCGCGTATCTGCTGTGGATGGCCGTGCGCCGCCGGCGTCTTCGCCTGGGCGGTTGGGGATTTACGCTGCCCGGACCGAAAGCGACCCTCGCTGCCATCAGTCTCGGTGCGCTCGACAGCGCTGCGGCGGCGTTGGCTCTTTGGCTGCTGCTGCCACAGACCGGAGACGTCACCTTTCCGGCTTTTCTGATCGTCTTCATCCTCGCGACCGTCCTCGGGGTCGTCAGCCATGTTCCCGGAGGCGTCGGTGTTTTTGAATCCGTCGTCCTTCTCGCTCTTCCTGATCTGCCGAAAGCCGAACTTTTCGCAGCGTTGGTCCTGTTCCGCGTCGTCTATTATCTCGTTCCTTTCGTCCTCGCATTACTGCTCCTGGCTTCTCGCGAGATCGCGGAGCATCAGCGCCCCATCGTACGTGTCGCGAAGCGCGTCGGCGGCACGTTGCGCTCCTTTTTTCCGCAGGCCAGCGCCATTGCGGTGTTCGGTGGCGGCGCGGTGCTGCTGCTCTCGGGCGCGACGCCGAGCGAGATGGAACGTCTGCGGCTCGTGCGCTATTTCGTGCCGCTGCCGTTCGTCGAAGCGTCCCACCTGCTCGGCAGCATGGTCGGCCTGCTGTTGCTCGTCGTCGCGACCGGTCTCGTTCGCCGCCTCGAGATGGCGTGGCGATGGGCCATGACACTGCTTGCCGCCGGTGCGTTGTTCTCGCTGATCAAAGGCGCCGACTACGAAGAGGCCGTCGTGTGCCTCGGCGGCCTGATTCTCCTGGTCATCGGACGCAATGAATTCTACCGCCGGGCCGACCTGTTCGACGAACGACCGTCGATCGAATGGATCATCGCCATCGGCGTCGCGATCGGCGCATCGATCTGGCTCGGCTTCTTCGCCTATCGCTATGTGGATTATAGCCCGGATCTGTGGTGGCATTTCGCCTATCGCGCGGATGCGCCACGGTTCCTGCGCGCGTCGCTCGCTGTCGCCGTGACGGCGGTCGGGATCGTGTCGTACGCCCTCGTGCACCGTCAGCCCCGCGAACAACAAGTGATGCCGGAAGCGTCCGTCGATCGCGCCCGCGCCATCGTCGCACATTCGCCACGGGTGGAGGCGCATCTCGCGCTCGTCGGAGACAAGAGATTTCTCTTCTCGCCCGATCAACAGGGCTTCGTGATGTACGGTCAGCAACGCCGCTCGCTGATCGCCATGGGCGACCCCGTCGCCGCGAACGAGGACACCGCCGAGGAATTGGTCTGGAGCTTCAAGGAGCTGGCCGACCGGCTCGGCGCCACGCCGGTCTTCTATCAGGTGGCGACGAGCCATCTGCCGATTTATCTCGATGCCGGCTTCTCCCTCGTCAAACTCGGCGAGGAGGCCTGGGTCGATCTATCGGTCCTCACGCTGGAAGGGGGCGATGGGCGCCGCTTGCGCCAAGCGAAAACGCGTGCGGAGAAAGCGGGCGCGACGTTCGAAATCGTACCGGCCGAAGATGTACGTGGCATCCTCGACGACCTCCGGGAAGTCTCCGATTTGTGGCTCGGCGAGAAGGGACGGGAGAAGGGTTTCTCGCTCGGCTTCTGGACAGACGAGGGCATGCTCGGCACCGATCAGGCCGTCGTTCGATGCAATGGGCGTATCGTCGCCTTCGCCAACATCTGGCGAAGCAACGACAGAAGCGAATTCACCATCGATCTCATGCGCCAGCGGCCGGATATGCCGAGTGGCGCAATGGACCTGCTCTTCATCGGCCTTCTGCAGCAGGCGCGGGCCGAAGGCTTCCGCTGGTTCAATCTCGGCATGGCGCCGTTATCGGGTCTTGCCCGTCACCGCCTTGCCTCGCGGTGGAGCAAACTGGGCGCGCTGATCTATCGCCGCGGCGACCGGTTCTACAATTTCGAGGGCCTGCGTGCGTTCAAGGAAAAGTTCCGGCCGGAATGGCGCCCGCGTTATCTCGCCTATCCGGGCGGTCTCTCATTGCCGCAGATCCTGTTCGATATCACGACGCTGATCGCTACCAGTCCCGAGAAGGCAATGCGCCTGCACCGGAGAGACGCCGATGAAACATGACCGGTTGACGCTTCTTCTTCTCGCCGCGTGCGGCCTGTTCGCTATCGCCCCCGCGCTAGCCGCGCCACGCGAAATGACGATCCAGCAGGATACCTTTGGCGACGTGGCGTTGTTCGCGCCGCAGGATGAGCCGAGAGCTTTCGTGATCTACTTGAGTGACGACGCGTCCGCGCAGGAAAGACAATCGGAGATCGATCGCTTCGTCGCTGAAGGTGTCGCAGTCGCGGCGTTGTCGACGCGATCCGTCGTCAAGGACATGGAGCGGCACGCGGACGCAAATGCCGATTGTTTCTATGTGCTCGGCGAGTTCGAAGACCTTTCGACGACGGCGCAGCGCGCTCTGCAATCGACAGCGTACCGCTGGCCGGTGATCGTCGGAAACGGCGCGGAAAGCGGGACGCTCGCCTATCTCGCCATCGCGCAAGCGCCCGACAACACCGCCGCGGGCGCAGTCAGCATTGGATTTCAGGACCATTTCTCATCCAGGCTTCCACTCTGCCCAGGCGCCAAAAGCCAACCTGCACCCGGCGGTTTCATCTATGCGCCGGCGAGCGATATTCCGGGCCGGTGGGTCCTGATCGCGGATTCCAAACCGCCGCCACAGATCGCGGCCTTCGTCGCGGCGGATCCCGGCAACGAATTGCGGATCGCCAGCGCCGGTCGATCCGTACTCGATGTGGCACTCGAGGCTGCGCTCGACATCGGCGCTCCTCCCGCAACGAGTCTGGCCGACCTGCCGCTCGTCGAGCTGCCGGCGAACGGCAAGATATCGGCTTTCGCGATCTTTCTGTCCGGCGACGGTGGGTGGCGCGATATAGACAAGTCGATCGCGGAGACTCTTTCGCAGAGCGGTTTGAGCGTCGTCGGCCTCGATTCTCTGCGATACTTCTGGAAAGAAAAATCGCCGGACCAAATTGCTCGGGATTTGGAGCGGATCGTTGCCCATTACGAGCAAAAATGGCAGGCACAGCGCGTCGTTCTGCTCGGTTTTTCCATGGGCGCGGATGTGATTCCCCCTGTCTGGGCAAAGCTGTCCCCGGCGACTCGCGACAAGATCCAGCTGATCGCGCTAATGGGGCTGGAGCCGACCGCTCTCTACGAAATCTCGATTGCGGGCTATCTCGGTGTGAATTCGGC
>NZ_JBFUKD010000213.1:0-5557 GCF_056401005.1 Microvirga sp. P4_G7
GTCCCACCCGCCCTTGTCGGCGGCGGCGTCATATGTCGCCGTCAAAAAGGCGAGCAGCAGCGCATCGGGATCGGGCGCGTCGCGAACCGCATCGTAGGGCAGAATGAACTCCCCGAGTGCCGCGTCGAACCGCGCCGCATCCGGCACAGGGCTCTCAGCGAAACCCGGTGGACCGGGATACGCATAGGAGTAGAACGCCGCCTGGGGAAACGCTTCGCTGCCCGGCCAAAATCCGGCGCTGCTCACCTCGTGCGAGTAGGCTTCACGTGTGACGTCGTCCGGAAGCCCCGGCACGCCACCGGGATGGGGCGGCGCTCGGCGCCCTGAGAAGCGCGTCACAGCAAGATCGAAGCTGCCCCAGAAGAAATGCACGGGGCTCGCCTTCCCGAGAAACCCGCTCCGAAAGTGCTTGAACACCCGATCGACCTGCACGAGCGCGCGCCAGAATCGGTGCACTGCGTCCGGATCGTAGGACGCGTGGGTGCGGTCCTCCGAGAAGCGGATCGGATTAGCGATCTCGTTCGGCATTTCGTCGATCGAAACCTTGATCCCGAGATCCGCCATCAGGTCCATGACGCGGCGATAGAAATCCGCGACGCTCTGTGGTTCGAGCGGGATCGCGCGTTCCTCGCCGCGGCTCGTCCGCACCAAAAGGCGATGGTGGACGAAGTCGAATTCAATCTCGAAGATGTCTTGACCATAGGGGATTGGCGATGTCGCCAGACCCCGAGCGGACACGTAGAGCGTCACCTGCCAACCATGATTGAGCCACGGCGACAGCGCGAGGCGGATTTTGCCGACGACCTGCGTCCAAAGCTGGAGGGTGGCGGCGGTCTCGCGCCAGGAGGAATATGGTAACTCGGGCCAAGCGTTGGCACCCATGATGCGCCCTTCCATCGTTGAGCCTCTATCATCCGCTCGTCACGCGGCCGGTCAATCCTCATCCATCGGCAGCATCAACTGCGTATGCCGCTTCCCCATCGGCTTAGGTGCGCTACCTCCCAAGCCTCAATCCACGGGAGCGCGACATGGACGATCACGTTTACAAGATCATCGAGCTGGTCGGTTCTTCCGACAAGAGTATCGAAGGTGCGATTCAGGCAGCGATCGAGCGGGCCAGCAAGACCTTGCGTAATCTGCGTTGGTTCGAAGTCGTGCAGACGCGCGGCCAAGTCGCGGACGGCAAGGTGCGACATTATCAGGTCGTGCTGCGAGCGGGCTTCACACTCGACGACGAGGATTGACGGGGTTGGCTCAGGCCACCTGACCGGCGCACCATCCCGACGACCACGCCCATTGAAAATTATATCCGCCGAGCCAGCCTGTGACGTCTACGACTTCGCCGATGAAATAAAGGCCGGGTACGGATTTCGCTTCCATCGTACGCGAATCCAGCGCGGCCGTATCGACGCCGCCGAGCGTCACTTCGGCTGTCCGGTATCCCTCAGAACCGGCTGGCTTGAAGCGCCATCGGTTCACCGCCGCGTCGATCCGCTGCAGATCCTTGTCCGAGAAATCGGCAAGGTTCTTGCGTGTCACCCCCTCCTCCGCCTCGGCGATCAATTGCGCCAGGCGCTTTGGCAGGAATGCTGCGAGGGCCGTCTGAAGGGCCTGGCGACCGTTTTCCGCCCGCGCGCCACGCAGGACATCGTAAACCGCAAAGTCTGGAGCCATCGCGATCTCGATCTCGTCCCCCTCGCGCCAATAGGATGAGATCTGAAGAATGGCAGGTCCACTCAAGCCGCGGTGGGTAAACAGCATCGCTTCCGAAAAGCGCGTCTTGCCCTTTGTTGCAATGGCATCGACGGCTACGCCTGCAAGTGGTTTCAACCGCTCCAAGGCATGAGGCTCCAGCGTGAGCGGTACGAGCGCGGGTCGGGTGTCCAGGACGTGCAGGCCGAATTGCGCGGCGATATCGTAGCCGAGGCCGGTCGCTCCCATCTTCGGGATCGACTTTCCACCACACGCTACGACGAGCGAACGGCATTTCACGGCGCCGGTCGAGAGCTGCAGCGCAAAGCCATCGGCGTCCCGCTCGGTCCGGATGACCGAAGTGTTCAGACGCAAGTCGACGCCATGCTGCTTCATTTCCCCCACCAGCAGGGCGATGATCTCCTTTGCGGAACCGTCGCAGAACAGCTGGCCCAGCGTCTTCTCGTGATAGGCAATGCCATGACGTTCGACGAGCGCGATGAAATCGCCCTGCGTGTAGCGGCGTAGAGCGGAGATGCAGAAGCGCGGGTTCTGCGAAAGATAGTTCGCCGGCGCAGCGTGAAGATTGGTAAAATTGCAGCGCCCGCCGCCCGAGATGCGGATTTTCTCTCCTGGCGCGGATGCGTGATCGAGGATGAGCACGGACCGCCCGCGCTTCCCGGCCTCGATGGCGCACATCATGCCGGCCGCTCCGGCGCCGATCACCACTACATCAAAAATCTTCAAGACAGGCCTTTCACGATGCCAATCGGGCGCGCGAGGCGTTGGTAATCCGGTCTGGCGCGGAAGCGCAAGCGGCAGGTGCGGCATCGTTGGTCGTTTCGGTCATGCGCCCTAGATCAAGGAGCAAGCACGCTCTTGTTGTGAGGAGGATATCGATATGGTGCACTCGCGCCCCCGCGCCTTGGTAGCCGTCGCCGATGGACGAAAAGCGTTTCTGTTCGATGACACCGGTACGACGCTCCAGCCCCGTTTGCACCTGAAGAAGTCCATGGAAGCGCAGGATAATCCGCCGACGCACGCGCAAGGTACCGATCGGCCCGGGCGCTCATTCCAGAGCGTGGGTCACCAGCGAAGCGCGATGGAACAGACCGATTGGCACGAGCGGGCCGAGTTCCAGTTTGCCAAGGACGTCGTCGAGGCAATCAAAGCATTGCATCAGAAGGAGCCGTTGCCGGGACTGATGATCGTCGCCCCGCCGCGCACCCTGTCCTACCTCCGTCAGGAACTCTCGCCTGCGCTGAAAAAACTCGTCATCAGTGAAATCGACAAAGACCTGACGAAGTTCACGCCCCAGGAGATCGAGAGGCACATCGCGCCCTCTTGAGGATGTTTCCTTCGCAGGTCGAACGACAATCAACGGAGTTCGCCATGACCATTCGCAAGCTCGATCGCAACCAGTGGAAACCGTTTTGCGACCGTGTCTCCAAAGGCCTGCAGGGACGGCTGGCGGAAGTCCAGATCCTCTCCCCTGCGCTCGGTGTGCAAAACGAGGCGACATGGCTGCCGCTCATCGGCCTCGTCTATGATCCGAAACGCGATGTCATGGAGATCGCTCTCGACGGGATCGATCACCTCATCGAGAATCCATCCGAGCTCTATGCGGACGAGAGTGCTGGCGGCCTCGCCAACATGGAGGTCATCGGAACGGAAGGCGTTCGGCAAATCGTGACGTTCCGCGACCCTCTGATGCTGCCGGCACCACAGGCGATGTAGGGGAATACGCGCCAGCAAGTTCCTAGGCGGCGAGCGTGTTCTTATAGATCTTCCCATCCTTCATGATGATGAGGAAGTTCTTGGCGGGATCCTCGATCAGCCTGACGTTCTCCAACGGATTGCCGTCGACGAGGAGCAAGTCGGCGAACGCGCCTTCTTCGACGATTCCGAGCTTCCCGGGATAGGGGTTGCGCGGCCCTGAGAGAGCGAGCAGGTCTGCATTGGTGGCGGTTGCCATCGTCAGCAATTCGGCGTTCGTGTACCAGCGAGTGAGATGCGTGAGCATGGCGTTTTGCCGCGCCGTCAGCGTGCCTGAAAACAGGAGATCGGAGCCGAATGCGGTCTTGATGTTGTACTTCTTCGCGAGTCTATAGGTGCTGTCCGTGCCGGCGATGACCTGGAGCTGCTTGATGCGGCTTTGACCGGTCAGCGGGACGGAATCTTCGTCGCCGACGAAGGGTTGGGTGCTCAACCAGACCCCCTTCTCGGCAATCAGCTTCGCCGTTGCCTCGTCCATCAGATGCCCATGCTCGATGCATCTGGAGCCGGCCGCGATTGCCCGCTGGATCGTGTGTGAAGCGTAGGCGTGGGTCGTGACATAGGTGCCCCAATCTTCTGCCACTTCCACGCCCGCACGCAGTTCGGGCACACTGAACGTAGACATGTCGAGAGGGCTTCGGGGTGAGGATACACCACCGCCTCCAACGAGCTTGATCTGCGAAGCGGCCTGAAGGAGTTGCTCGCGAACACGTAGCCGGATCTCGTCGGGGCTGTCGGCGATCATGTTTCCGCCCGCCTGCTCGCCGGCGCTCAGCGCTCCACCAGCGACCCTGGGCAGCTCGGTCACCGGACGCAAATCGCCATGTCCGCCCGTCGTCGTGATCATCGGACCGGACGGATAGATGCGGGGGCCCACCACCACCCCCTCGTCGATCGCCTGTTTCAAGGCGTAAGAAGGACCGCCGAGATCGCGGATCGTTGTAAAACCACGCATCAGCGTACGCTCGGCTTCCGCGCTCGCGGCGAGATGGACATAACCAATGTCCGAACTCATCAGTGCCTGAAGCGGAAGCGCCGCGAACATGGCGTGCCAGTGTGCGTCGATGAGGCCCGGCATCACGACACGACCGCCACAATCGATCACCTGCGCGCCATCAGGGGTCGCGAGACTGCCGTCTCCTACCGACTTGATCTGATTGCCCTCGACGAGGATGCGACGCCCTTCGCGCAAGGCGCTCGCCTTTCCGTCGAACACGCGCACGTTCGTGAACAAAATCGGTCGCGGCGGCACGAGCGCGGATTGTGCGCCTGCGCGTTTCGACACGCCGAGGAAGCCGACCGAAGCGGCAACGCCGGCTACAAAGCCTCGCCTTGAGAGGTCCACTCCGATCCGGCGCGTGAGGGATTGCAGTTCCGGCCTGTGGCATAGGCAGCCGGCATGATCGGCTGTCGCGTCATCATCGGCTGGCGTGCAGGAAAACATCGCGCATCTCCAAGAACCGAATCGACGTCCCCTAAGAGATCGTAGATTTCGCCAGAACTGGAGAAACTATAGTTTCGTCGCAGCGCGCCCGTCAAAGCGCTAATGCGGCAGCTTCGCGGCCGTGAGATCGAGCCTCTGAATTTCCGGGGCGTTCGCGAAAAGATCGGACGATTTCTCCATCAGGGCCTTCGCGACCTTCCCCGACAAATGTGCCTGACGACCGCTGTCGTCATCGAAAACATCGAAAATGCCGAAAGTGCCAGGGCTCATCTTGAGGGCGAACCACGCCTTCGTGCCCGGTTCCGCCTCGACGAGCGGCAGCGCCGATTTCAGAAAACTCTCGACTTCCGCTTCCTTGCCGGGCTTTGCCTCGAGACGCACGTAGAGACCAAGCTTGACCATGATAGCCTCCTCTTTCCGATCGCGTGCTCTTGCACGATCCGCGCATATAGGAGCTTGTCGCAGACGGCACAGGAGGTCTGGGAGACGCAAAAGGGCTATGCGATGCCGATGATCTCGACCTCGGCGGCTCCCGCAGACGCAACGTCGCCGACCTTCTTCTGCATTAGCGCTTGGGCAAGTGGCGACATGTAGGAGATCGTTCCTTTGGCCGGGTCCGCTTCATCCTCGCCGACGATCCGGTAC
>NZ_JBFUKD010000214.1:0-5535 GCF_056401005.1 Microvirga sp. P4_G7
GAGGAGATCCTCGAGCTCGACGCGGTGGATGATCAAGGGCGACGCGGGATTCGGGTCGGTCCGATGTTCTTGGTGCGCCGCCAATCGCATATGGAGGCGGCGAGTTGAGCGTTGCTCAGCGGACGGACGAGCCGATGAGGATGGATTCGGTTCTCGGCCCCCGCATGCGGATCAACGGGCGCGATGTCGACTACTTCTGCGGCACGAGCTATTATTGCTTGCACGGACATCCCGATGTCATCGAAGCCGCATGCTCCGCCACCCGGCAATTCGGCCTCGGCCCGGGAACGCTGGCAGGGATGCAAATCTACGCCGACCTCGATGAGCAACTTCGTGCATGGTTCGGTGTGGAGCACGTCGTCAGCTTGATCTCGGGCTATTCCGGACCGATGGCGCTCCTTCAAGGATTGCGCGACGCCTTCGATGTCGTGTTCGTCGACGCTGCGACCCATTACAGCGCGCGAGATGCATTGAGAACATTGGGGAAGCCGACCTACAGTTTTCGCCACCTCGATGCGGGGAGTTTGGCCGATGCGCTCTCTCGCAATATCGGACCACACCAGCGCCCAGCGGTGGTGACGGATGGCGTGTTTCCCTCGACCGGGGCCTTGGCTCCTTTGGCCGATTACCGTCGCGCGATGGAACCCTATGAGGGAGGGCTGCTCGCCGTCGATGATTCACACGGAGTCGGCAGTCTGGGATCCAGCGGGCGGGGTTCGCTTCAACATGCTGGCCTGGAAGGCGAGGGGAATTTCCTCGCGGGAACGCTGAGCAAGGCCTTCGGAGCATCGGGCGGCATCATCCCGGGTGATGCGGAGCTAGGAAGAAAGATCTCCGCCAACGCGATGATCATGCGCGGCGCGTCGCCGATCACTCCCGGTGCGGCGGCTGCCGCCGTCGCAGCCATGCGAATTCTACGTTCCCAACCAGCAATGCGCGAAAACCTTGTACGCAATGTCAAGCAACTGCGAGGCGGATTGAGAGGTCTGGGTTTCGACCTTGCTGACACGCCGGTTCCGATTGTCAACATTCGCGGAGACGCTGTCGATTTCGAACACTTGCGCACACAGCTCGACGCCAACGATATCGTCGTGAAAGTCGTGAAGCCTTCGGGCTATTCGGACGCGCCGGATGTTCCGACCATGCGCCTTGCCGTGTTCTCCGAGCATTCCTCCGAGCAGATCGACCGGCTCTTAACGTCGATCGCTGAGATCATCTAGAATCAAGGAAAAGTGAGAATGAAAGTCTTCATCAGCTCCGACATCGAGGGAACGGCCGGAATCACGGCCTGGGACGAGGCCAAGAAAGGAAATCCGGAATACGCGGAGTTCCGCGAATACATGACGGACGAACTGGTTGCGGCTTGCGAAGGGGCAAAGGCGGCCGGAGCGAGCGAAGTGGTCGTGAAAGACGCTCACTCCACCGCGAGAAATCTCATTCTCTCCAGATTGCCCGAATATGTTCGCATCGTCCGCGGCTGGAGCGGACATCCCGACATCATGATGTTCGGGATCGACGCGAGCTTCACCGCCGCACTCTATATCGGCTACCACAACAAGGCGGGTACAGACACGAATCCGCTTGCTCATACGCTGACCGGGACTGTCTCGCGGCTATTGATCAACGGAGAGGTCGCGTCGGAATTTACGATCAATGCACTATGCGCGGCGCGATACGGCGTGCCGTCCGCGTTTCTTTCCGGCGATGCCGGCATGTGCGCGGAAGCGAAGGAACTGATCTCCGGCATCGGCGTCGTCGCGACAAGCGAAGGCTTCGGGCCGGCAACGTCGTCGCTCTCGCCGCAAGCGTCGAGAAGTGCCATACGAAACGGCGTCGAGGCAGCTTTGTCGCGCGACGTCTCGGCCTGCCWGCCCCAACTGGCTAATCAGTTCGAGTTGGTCGTCGAGTATACGACGCCGACAGAAGCATATCGTGGCAGTTGGTACCCTGGGGTGGAGCACATTGCGCCACGTACCCTCCGCTTCGAGGCAAAGGACTTCTTCGACATCCAACGGGCAATCCGCTTCATCGTTTGACGGTGAGCGTCGCGGAAACGCGTTGTGGTAGAAGTCTACTCAACCGTGCCCGCCAGCCGCCGAAGCTCAGGTGTTCCATCACGTCGGCCGCCGGCATGAGCAGGTCGGCGGCTTTCATTACAGAACTGTAATCTACACGCAATGCAGGGGGCAGCCGGAGAGGCCTACCGTCGTTCATGCTCTGGTTCGATTCGTTTCGCCTTCATATTCGGCGCGAATGGGAGCCGGCGGAGTATGACGACGCGTATGGGGAGACATCTAGCAATGCCGTTGCCTGTGGACCTGAAGCAGATCAAGGACGCGGTGCGTGAATTGCGCGTCTCTTGCCCCCAAAGCGCGCTGGCGGACTTGGTCGAGGAAAAAATCCGCGCGCTCGAGAGCGGCGAATTATCAGCTGGCAACGAGCCTCGTGACTTCCCATTTCTTTGGCAGCGATCCGCCACAACAGCCGACGTCTTTAAGAAGCCGTCGCGCATGATCTGACTTCCGTATCATTTCGCATCGTCAACGTACGTATCGAATGGGCTCCTCAATTCATTCAATCGCAAGAGGGAAACGACATATGCTCGTAAGCGAAACCAGAGTGCCGACACAGGCGGCCAGTCGATACCTTCAGCAACTCAGCAAGCATTGGTCGCACAAGTTCGATGTCAGCTACACCGAGACGACAAGCACGATCCCCTTCGCGGAGGACCGCAAAGCCGAGTTGGTCGCTGAACCCGATCACCTTTTGATCAAGCTCACCGTCGTCGACGAAAGCTCCCGGGATCGGATGCAGAAAGTCATCGAAGACCATCTGAACCGCTTTGCCTTCAAAGAGACGCTTGCGTACGACTGGGAGTAATTGCCGTCAGCGTACCGCGTCTATGCTGCCGTTTCCACAGGACCGCCGAGAAAAAGGCTCCCGACGCGCGGATCGTTGAGAAGGTCGGCGGCCCGGCCGGTCATTCGCGTCCGGCCCTGTTCGAGGACAAGGCCGTCGTCGGATATTTCGAGGGCGCTTCTCGCGTTCTGCTCAACCATCAAGATCGACACACCTTGATCCCGCAATTCCCGGCCAGCCGACGCCGAAGCAGAGCAGCCCCGACGCGAGGAACGCCAGAGGAAAAGGGCAGCTCGCCGGCATCCGATCATTCTCGTCGGGCGCGGACCCAAGCGCCACGTGCGCGTTCCAGACGCGATGTCTCACTAGGCTTTTCCCGCGCGGATGCATCGTGTCCTCGATGCTCCTCTTTCCCTACAGGTCCCTACAGGCGAACACGGGTCCGCGCACCCACCAGGTAGCTTTCCGAACACTCGTTCACGTAAAAATGACCGGAATATCTGATCACCAAAATTGAATTTGCTTACCTAACGTAATGAACATGACCGCCTGGGCGTAAATCCGAACAAACCGCAGGCATCTATTCTGATTAGAATCTCTAACTCCTCGCCGGAGGTATTTTCTTCCCATTTGTTTGTAGGGGGTCAGCCGAACTCTGCCGTGTGAATACTAGTCGTTCGAAGTGACGACGAGTAAGCGCAGCGCTGGGKAGTTCAATCGGCCATGTCTTTGAAACGCGAAAATGCAAACGACGGCGATTTCCCAAACGTCATTCCGCCCACGGCCAGGAACAACCCTGACGCTCAAATGACGGCGACGGTTTGGGCCGATCGCGAGCTGGACACCTGGGACATCAAACTGCGGATCGCCGCATTCGATGGTTCGCTGATCGCCACGGACGATGTGCTCCTCGGCAGAAGCGGCAGCGAGGTCGAACCTTCGATCGCAACCCTCAGTGATGGATGCTATTTGGTCGCCTGGTCCGAGATGCAGACCGGTGGCGTTGCCGAAGCGCACGGCTGCGTGGTGGATGCCACGGGTCGCGTGGTCACCGACGAGTTTCTCTTTGATGCTTCCCCGTTGAGGACAAGCGCCGCATCGGCCGTTATTCCGCTGGGCGATGCCGCTTACCTGCTGGTCTGGTCGGACGGGTCGCAGACGACGGCTCGCGCAGACGTGGTGGGAGGCGAATCTACGACAAGCCGATCCATCCCTACCTCGGCTTCGACACCTTTCGAGGGGGCGTCACTCGTTTGGACGGGTACGACGGGTACCGACATCCACAATGGGACCAGCGCGGACGATACGCTCAGCGGATTGGGTGGCAACGACAGCCTATCCGGTGCCGGTGGCAATGATTCTCTCGATGGGGGCGACGGAAACGACATCCTAAACGGCGAGATCGGCAACGACACGCTGATTGGCGGACGAAACAATGACAGCCTCACCGGGGGCGCCGACAACGACTCGCTGTTGGGCGGTGACGGCACCGACACGCTTGATGGCGGCGACGGCAACGATTGGTTGAACGGCGAAGCTGGCTCTAATCGACTCGATGGTGGAGCCAATAACGACACGCTTGTGGGAAGTAGCTCCGATACACTGATTGGCGGCACGGGAGACGATACCTATTTCGTGACAGACGAAGGCGCGACAATCGTCGAAATCCTTAACCAGGGCCAGGACAAGCTTTTCACAAGCGTCAGTTTTCAGCTTGGACAAGACCACTCCATCGAAACGATCGAAGCACAAGCCGACGACTCGGTCGATATCGGTCTTTACGGCAATTCCGGAAACAACGTCCTAATCGGCCACAACGGCGCCAATTGGTTGGATGGCGGCAACGGCAACGACACGATCATCGGAGGAAACGGGCGTAATTCCTACACGGGAGGCGCCGGCACCGACTCATTGGTCGGTGGAGTGGACGAGGATATCTTCTACCTCGACGATGACCTCGACATCATAACGGATGCCGGTGGCACGCACGACCAGATCTACGTCACCTTCAGCAACTACAAACTGAAAGAAGGCCTCGAGATTGAAACCCTCAGCGTCAGGACGAATTCACCTGACGTGAGCGTTCGCCTCGAAGGCAACAGTCTCGACAATACGATCATCGGCGGCAACAGAGACGACGTCCTCATAGGCGGCGGCGGTAACGATACGCTGAGAGGAACGCTCCAGGGCGGCCAACTCACCGCCGACACTATGATCGGCGGATCAGGCAACGACACGTATTTTGTCGACCATGTCGGAGACGTTGTCACGGAGACGTCCGTCGCCGATGGAACGGATCTCGTCCGAACGAGCGTCAACTATACGCTTAGCGATTTCGTCGAGAACCTGACCGCGACCGGTGACGCCAACCTTCACCTTACCGGTAACGACCTCGAGAATGTCATCACCGGCAACACCGGTAACAACACCCTGGACGGCGGTGGCGGAGCCGACGTCTTGCGTGGGGGTGACGGCAACGACACCTACATCGTCGACAGCCCAGCCGATGTTATCGAAGAAGGCGCAAACGCCGGAACCGATACGATCATCGCGGGTGTGAGCTACAAGCTCGCTGAAAACTCAAACGTCGAGAAACTGAGCGCGATGGCCGGCAGAGCCGGAATCTTGCTCGTCGGAAACGCTGGAGCCAACACCCTGGTCGCAAACGACTTGGGA
>NZ_JBFUKD010000215.1:0-5529 GCF_056401005.1 Microvirga sp. P4_G7
GGGTCTTGCCGCCCATGAACGTCCGCCCGCCGCGCGATGAAGCCGCGACGGAGCCGCTCCTCGTCCATGTGTGGACGCCAACGGGCTCCGCGAAGGACATCCGTCGCCGGCCGATGATCGACCGCTACATCGCGGCGGTCGATGGCAACGGTGTGGTATCGACGGGACACGCATCCCTCGAATACGGGAACGATGTCTATGTCAGTCACTATCCGGCCGTGGAGCTCGATCGCTCCATGAACGACGTCGGGCGAGTCCTGCGTGCGCACGAATCGAACGATGTCCGCGGCCGGTTTCAGCCGTCCTATGCGTTCGAGAGCGCAAATTGGTGCGAGGCGGACGCACTGGTGAAGTTCCATCGATTCGACGCCGCGAAACTCGACGCCTTCTGGGCGGCTTACAGCGCGGACGACACTTACAACCTGACCAACCGCAATTGTTCGGTCGCGGTCGCGATGGCGCTCGAGGCCTCCCTCGAAGGCATATTGCGGACCGACAAGGTGTGGCGCCGCTTCGGGGCGCTTCTCGCCAACCCCGATCTCTGGCTCGCCGCCGTTTTGCGCGAACAGGCGGAGGCGATGACGTGGACGCCGGGTCTCATCCTCGACTACGCCCGCGCGCTGCGCCGTATCGTCCATCCTTCCGGTCTTCGCTGGCCCGACCGCCTGCGCAACATGCTGCATGTGCGTCGACGCCTGCGGATGCAGAATGAGGAAATCGCTCCCGCATGACGTTCCAGGAATTCGGTCTGAGCCGGCAGCAACGCGTCTTCTCGGGTGCGGCGGTCGTCGCAACGGCGACCATGTTCGGGCTCACCTACAGCCTGAGTGCGTCGTTGATCGCGCTCGATCTCGCCGAACGCGGTTTCGAGGAAACCATGATCGGCCTCAACGCGGCGATGCATGCGCTCGGCGTCTTGGCGATCGCCCCTCTGCTGCCGCGCATCGTCGGGAATTTCGGCGCCCGGCCTCTCGTGATGGCTGCGTTGATCCTTGCCGCCATCGTGCTTGTTCTCTTTCCCAACGTTCCATTGGTCTGGCTCTGGTTTCCGCTGCGCTTTCTGCTCGGCGTCGCATCGGAGATCATGTTCGTTCTCTCCGAAACGTGGATCAACCAACTGAGTTCGGAGAACACCCGCGCGCGTTCGATGGCGACCTATACGGCGGCGCTGTCGCTCGGGTTCGCGCTCGGCCCTTTGATCCTGTCCTTCATCGGGACGGACGGTGGCGGAGCCTATTATATCGGCGCGGCCCTCGCGGGATCGGCGTTTCTCGTGCTCGCCTTGCCGATGGTCGTGGCGCCTGCCTATGACGAGCCATCGCACGGCAATCCTCTGCGCTATGCGCGTCTGGCGCCCATCGCGATCGCGACGACGGTCCTCAACGCCGCCATCGAAACGGCGGGGCTTTCGTTCCTCGCGCTTTATGCAATCGGAAACGGCTGGGCGGAGGAGAGCGCGACGCAACTGATCGCGACCATGATGTTCGGCGCCATCCTGCTGCAATTGCCGATCGGCTGGCTCGGCGACAAGATGGACCGGCGCAAGCTCGTCATCATCCTGGGTGTGCTCTCCGGATTCGGCGCGTTGATCTGGCCGTTCGTGCTTGCGACTCCGTGGGTCGCTTACGCCACGGTGTTCGTCTGGGGCGGATTGTTCGTCGGCATCTACACGATCATGCTCACGGTCGTCGGGAGCCGGTTCAAAGGGAGCGATCTCGTCGGGATCTACGCGGTGATGGGATTGACGTGGGGCGCCGGCGCGCTGATCGGCCCGGCGGCCGCAGGTGTCGCCATGGATCTCGTGCCCCATGGATTGCCCATCTTCGCCTCGCTCGCCTGCTTCGTGTTCGTGATCTTCATGGTTCGCCTGAAGGGAAAAGTGTGATCCAGCACTCCCCGTCACCCGTATAGAAGGATGACGCCTCGGTGGAGGCGCGGAGCGGGGCAGACGACGTGAAAACCTATCTTGTCGCTTATGGTGTGACGGCCGTCGTCTTCTTGGCCGTGGACGCGATCTGGCTCACGACGATGACCGGCGCGCTCTACCGGCCGATCCTCGGCGATCAACTGGTCGACCAGCCGCGCCTCGTCCCGGCCATTGCGTTTTACCTGATCTATGTCTTCGGCATCGTTTTCTTCGCGATCCTGCCCGCGCTGCAAAGCGGGCAATGGACGACCGCGTTGGTTCACGGTGCGCTCTTCGGCTTTATCGCCTACGCGACCTACGACCTGACCAATCAAGCGACGCTCAAATCGTGGTCGACGCTTCTGACTCTCGCCGATCTCGCCTGGGGCACGATCCTCACGGCGATCGCGGCGACCTTCGGCTACCTCGTCACGACATGGCTTGTTCGCCCCTGATCGGGCGCCGCTCGGTTAGGGGCATCACACCGGCCGCAGTCGATAGTGGCTGACGGCCCAATCCTCCCCGTCGGCGTGGCCGAAAAGGCCCGAGGTGGCAAGGAAGAACCAGCGCCACCGACGCTTCCAGACGAACGCGTCACTGCCGTAGACCTCCTGCAGGATGACATCGATGGCTTTGGCATTGCGGTCGAAATTGGCGAGCCAGTCATCCGCGGTGCGCTTGTAGTGCTTTCCGTTCCAGCGCCATTGCGCGTCGACGGCGAAGAGATCGGGAAAATGACGGATCAGATCGTGGCTCGGCATGATGCCGCCGGTGAAGAAATGATGCGCGATCCAATCCGCTTCGTCCTCATGATCGAAGCGATACGGCGATGTCTTGTGCGTAAAGACGTGCAGGAAGAGCAGGCCGTCCGCCGCAAGCCATGAGCGAACACGGCGCAGGAGCGCGGTCCAGTTCGACATATGCTCGAACATCTCGATTGAGACGATCCGGTCGAACCTCGCCTGCGGATCGAACGCATTCATATCGGCCGTCACGACGGTGAGGTTCGTGAGGTTGCGCGCGGACGCCTGGCTTTCGATGTAGCGACGCTGTGGCGTGGAGTTCGAGACGGCTGTGATCGCGGCACACGGAAATTGTTCGGCCATGGCAAGCGACAGGGATCCCCAACCGCAACCGAGCTCGAGAATCGTCTGCCCATCGCGCAGATCCGCATGGGCGACGGTTTCCCTCAAGGCGTGCTCTTCCGCCTGCGCCAGCGAAGCCGTCGCGTCGCGATAAAGACAGCACGAATATTTGCGTTGCGGGCCCAGGACGAGCGCGAAGAATTCCGGCGGCAATTCGTAATGCTGCTCGTTGGCGCGATCCGTGTGAACCGCGATCGGACGATCGCCCATCGCTTGGGCGAAGCGGCGGGCAGCGTGCTCGTCCCGTACGGTCTCCAACTTCTGGCGCGTGCGGCCGACCAGGAAATCGATCCCGAAACGCGTCACGCGATCGGGAAGCGGCACGCGTTCCGCAACCTTGATGGTGGAGGCGATCAGGCTCATGGGGATGTCTCGCTTGTGGAGGCAGGTTTGCTCGGCCAGCCGGGAAAGAACGCGTTGACGCGCGCCTGGTAGTCCCGAAACGCCGCGCCGCGCGAGCGCAGCATGTGCGCCTCGAGCGGCGGAATTCCGGAGGCGTAAACGAGAAGCCAATACATCAGGATGGGAGCCAACAGCGCGACCCATCCCCAGGGATAGAATGGCGCGATGGCGAGGAAGGGATAGGCGCACCAGCCAAGGCACTCGAAGAAGTAGTTCGGATGGCGCGATACGGACCAGAGACCGGTATCGCAGACTTTGCCTTTGTTGGCGGGATCGGCTTTGAAGGCGCGCAGCTGACGATCGGACAGGGTTTCCCCGCCGACGGCCACCACGAAGATCGCGATGCCGATCCAATCGGCCAGGCGCAGGAATGATGCCGGATTATGCGCGGCGACGAAGACGGTCAGTGCGAGGATGAAGGCGACAGCAGCCTGGATCTGAAGAAACCAGAACAGGCGTCGAGGAAAGTCCGCGCCCCATTCCTTCTCGAGCTGCGCATAGCGCGGATCGTCGCCGGCGCCGTGGGTCCGCAGGGCGATCGAGCCGCCGAGCCGCAGGGCCCAGATGGCGACCATCGCGGCGACAACGACCTGTCGTACGCCGGGGGCGGACCCGTGAACCGGGGGGAGGGCAAGGACACACCCGATCGTTCCTACGGACAGGGACCAGATGGCGTCGATCC
The DNA here is from genome assembly GCF_056401005.1 of Microvirga sp. P4_G7. Lineage (NCBI taxonomy): Bacteria > Pseudomonadati > Pseudomonadota > Alphaproteobacteria > Hyphomicrobiales > Methylobacteriaceae > Microvirga > Microvirga sp. P4_G7. The sequence goes on from NZ_JBFUKD010000215.1 coordinate 4,136, forward strand.
ATCCGGATTGTCCCGTCTTCCGCTGGACGAACCACGCCATGCTCAATGCGCCCGACGAAGCGATGGCGGCGATGACGACGAGGCTGAGAGCCGTGGTGAACGTCATCGCCAACCCCCTAGATCACTATCCGGACCATGATGGCGTCCTAGACCCCGATCACCGGCTGAAGGAGCCGCCCGAAAAAACCATCAAGTCGGATCCGACCTTCGAGGGCGGCGAGACAGATACATTCCCCATCGCGGTCCACCACCGGCTGGTGCTCGGTCTCCGCATCCGCCTCGCTTAGATCGCCCGGTGCATAATGCCCGTCGAGATCGGAATAGGCGCCCTTCAGCACGAGATTGAGCTCCATCCCCGTGTGCCCGTGTTGCGGCATCTTGCGGCCGGCGGCGATGCGCAGCAGGAGGACGTTGGCGAAACGATCGTACGGTAACCCGACACGGCTCCAGCGCACGCCCGGACCACCCCATCGCCACGGCCTGATCTCGCAATCCTGCAACACGCGCGGCAGGGCCATTCCGGTTGGGAGGTCGATGATCCCTCGCCGAGGGCGGTCTGCAGAGCGGTGGGGCATCACAGGCGTCTCAATCCGCGCCAATGTCTTGGCGAGTGCGTCCGCAGCCAGCTCCACCGGCGCGAGGGCGTTGAGCAAATGCCCGCCGACATCCTCGAACAGCGAGACGTTGCGACGGCAATCGGAACAGGCCTCGAGATGAGCGGCGACGACCAGGGCAAGGCCGCTCCCGAGAGTGCCCGCGGCATAACGCGCAAGAGTCTCTTCGCTCGGATGGTGAAGGGCGCTCATGTCAGGTCGCCTAGCAAAGTGCGCAACCTGTTCATGGCCAGGCGTACGCGGGATTTGACGGTGCCGAGCGGAAGCCCGAGGTCCCGGGCGATTTCCGCATGGGGTTTCTCATGGAAAAAGGACATTTCGACGATTTTGACCTGCTCCTCGGAGAGGGACTTGAGCGCCAGGCGGACGCGCTCTTCCCGCTCGGCGACAAGGATCGCGCCGTCGACGGGAGGCACTTCCTGCTCGTCGGTCGGATCCGGTTCGAGATTGAACGCTTTCTTTTCACGCCGCTGCTGATCGATGCGCAGGTTACGCGCGATCGTGAAAATCCAGGCGCTGGCGCCGGCTCGGCTCGGATCGAAGGAGGCAGCCTTTTGCCACACCGCCAGCATGGTGTCCTGGGCGAGCTCTTCGGCCACGTTCGCGGCGGTTCCGAACCGGATCAGATAGCTTTTTACGCGGGGGGCAAAATGCGTGAAGAGCGTAGCGAAGGCATCCCGGTCGCGCCTGGTCGCGATCGCTACGATGAGCTTCGACAATTCGTGAGAAGCAGCAGCGTCGTTCGACGACAGCGGTCTCATAGGCCGCTCCCTGTGGAGG
>NZ_JBFUKD010000216.1:0-5506 GCF_056401005.1 Microvirga sp. P4_G7
ATCTACCGCGTCCGGACGAGCGGCATGTCGCGCGACGAAGCGTCGTCTCTCTGCTCCAAGTTGCAGGGGCAGGGCGGGCAGTGCTTCGTGGCGAAGAACTGACGGCAAGGGCTTCTTGACCGCAATCGACGCTGGACTTAAGGCGCGGGGATGAACACCCGCGCCTTTATTGCTGGCTGCGCCGGCTATTCGCTCATTCCTGACGAGATCGCCTTCTTCCGGGAAGCGCAACCTTGGGGATTCATCCTCTTCAAGCGCAATATCGAGACGCCCGAACAGGTGCGCGCTCTCTGTGACGCGCTTCGGGAAACGGTCGGCAGGGCGGGCGCTCCGATCCTGATCGACCAAGAAGGTGGGCGGGTCCAGCGCATGGGGCCGCCGCATTGGCCCAAATATCCCTCCGGGCGGACGTATGGCCGTGTCCACGCGAATGATCCGCTCGTGCGCCGCGAGATTACCCGCCTCGGCGCGCGGCTCATCGCTCACGACCTGTTGTCGGTGGGGATCACCGTCGATTGCATGCCGGTGCTGGATGTGCCGGTCGAGGGCGCCCACGATGTCATCGGCGACCGCGCCTATTCTTACGATCCMGACACGGTGGCGGTCCTCGGTCGAGCCAGTGCGGAAGGGCTGCTCGCGGGGGGCGTTCTGCCCACCCTGAAGCATGTCCCCGGCCATGGACGGGCAGGAGTCGACAGCCACCTGTCCTTGCCCGTGGTGGATGCGCCACTCGACGTGCTCGAATCCAGGGATTTCCGACCTTTCCGGATCCTCGCGGACATGCCGCTCGCAATGACCGCGCATGTGGTCTACACCGCGATCGACCCCGACAACCCGGCCACTACTTCGAAAACGGTGCTCGAGGAGATCGTGCGAGGCAAGATCGGCTATGACGGGCTTCTCATGAGCGACGACCTGTCGATGCAGGCGCTCAGCGGTTCGTTCAGGGAGCGCGCGGAGCGATCCTTCGCCGCCGGTTGTGACGTGGCGCTGCATTGTAACGGTAAACTCGACGAAATGACCCCCGTTGCAGAGGCCTCCCCGATCCTTTCCGGTGACGCCTTGCGGCGCGCGGACGCGGCTCTGCGGCTGATACGACACGACCCCGAGCCATTTGATCCTGTGGATGCCCGCGTCAGGCTCGAAGCTGCGCTTGCAGTCGCGGTTTAGGCGTCCGAAGCTATCGCCCCGTCAACCCGAGTGATCAATGGCTGAAGCCTTACCTTTTGAGGACGTCGAACTGACCGAGCGCGCGGACAGCGAACCCGCGCTTCGCGTCGACGTGGACGGCTTCGAAGGCCCCCTCGATCTGCTGCTCGAATTGGCGCGCCGGCAGAAGGTGGATCTGCATAAGATCTCGATCCTTGCTCTGGCGGAGCAATACATCGCCTTCATCGAGGAGGCGCGACGCATGCGCCTCGAACTCGCTGCCGACTATCTCGTGATGGCGGCGTGGCTCGCATATCTGAAATCGCGGCTCCTGTTGCCCGAACCGCCCAAGGGAGAGGAGCCGAGTGCGACGGATCTCGCGTCGGCGCTCGCCCTGCGCCTGCGTCGGCTGGAGGCGATCCGCGAGGCCGCCCAGAAGCTCGGGGAGCGCGATTGGCTCGGACGGGACGTTTTCGCTCGAGGCGAACCGGAACACGTGCAAATTCGCCGGGAAGCCCAATACGAGGCCACCCTCTACGACCTTCTCTCCGCTTATTCGCGGCAGCGGCAGATCAAGCTGAATTCCAAAGTTACCCTCCATCAGCGTCATGTCTGGTCGCTGGTCGATGCCCGCGAGGCTCTTGAGCGACTGATCGGGCATTTGACGGACTGGTCGACCCTGGAGAGCCACCTGCTCCATTATATGGCCGAGCCGGCGATGCGTACGACCGTGCTCGCTTCCGCCTTCTCCGCGACCCTCGAAATGGTGCGCGAGGGCAAAATGAGCGTCCGCCAGGACAGTGCTTTCGCGCCCCTCTGGGTGCGAGGCCTGGAAGCGGCCGAGGTACAGAGTTGATATGAACGAAGATACGGATATCGAGATCGAGGACGAGGCGAACGAGGAGGGCGCAGCCGCCGCCGACCACGGCGAAGCAATGCGGATTGCCGAAGCGCTTCTGTTCGCCTCCGCACAGCCGCTGAGCGTCGAGGATCTAAGGGGCCGCCTTCCCGAAGGCAGCGATGTCGCACGCATTCTCGAGGACCTCGCGGCGCTTTATGCGGGGAGAGGCGTCAATCTGGTCCGGGTTGCCGGAAACTGGGCTTTCCGGACGGCGAGCGACCTGTCCTTCGTTCTGTCGCGCGATGTGGTCGAACAGAAAAAGCTCTCGCGAGCCGCGATGGAAACTCTCTCGATCGTCGCCTACCACCAACCCGTCACCCGAGCTGAGATCGAAGAGATCCGTGGCGTCGCCACCTCAAAAGGCACGCTCGATCTTCTCCTCGAAACGAGTTGGATCCGGCTTCGCGGCCGTCGTCGTGTACCCGGCCGTCCGGTGACTTACGGAACGACGCCTGCCTTTCTCGAACATTTCGGCCTCGACGCCATCGACGATCTTCCGGGTCTCGAAGAGCTCAAAGGAGCCGGCTTCCTGGAAGGCCGCGTGCCGGCGGGAATGGCGATTCCGATACCATCCGACACGGATACGCTCCGCGAGGACGAGGACCCGCTCGACCAGGACGATTTGTTTTTGCCGACGGAAATCGAGCCCGAAGAAGGGCCCGTGGAAGAATGACGTTCGGCCCGCTGCCGGCGCGGGACCGGTTTAAGCGGCCGCGCTGGGGACAGCGTGGAACGGCCGGGGCGGCCATTCCGAGCCGCCTCACCTTCGAACACATCGTCCAGACCTACGGCGCCATGAACGCCCTCAATGACGTCTCGTTGACGGTGGAGCCGGGGGAACTCGTCTGTCTCCTCGGGCATTCCGGTTGCGGCAAAACCACTCTTCTGCGTGTCGCCGCCGGGGTCGAGGCTCCGACGTCGGGACGTGTTCTGATGGACGGGCAGGAAGTCAGCGGCCCACTCGCATTCCTCCAGCCGGAACACCGCGGCATCGGCCTGATGTTCCAGGATTATGCGCTGTTTCCCCACCTCAGCGTTCTGCAGAACGTGCTTTTCGGCCTGAAGGGGCTCGGGGCGAAAGATGCGGAAGCCTCGGCTTTGCGGGCACTGTCGCGGGTCGGGCTCGAGCATTACGCGAACGAATACCCGCACACCTTGTCGGGGGGCGAACAGCAGCGGGTGGCGCTCGCGCGATCGATCGCCCCGCGTCCGGGCGTGCTGTTGATGGACGAGCCGTTTTCCAACCTCGACCGGCGCATGAGAGACGCGATCCGCGACGAAACGGTCGCGATCCTGCGCGAGACCGGCGCGACGACGATCGTCGTCACCCACGATCCGGAAGAAGCCATGCGGATCGCCGATCGTATCGTGCTGATGCGTGCGGGCGCCATCATCCAGCAGGGTGAGGCGGAGGAATTGTACCGCAATCCGGCGAACCTTTTCGCCGCTCGCTTTTTTTGCGACTTCAACGAGGTGCCCGGTGTTGTCGCCAAAGGTCAGGTTTCGAGCCCCGTCGGCCTCTTCGCGGCACCGAAGCTTGACGATGGCGCGAAAGCCATCGTGTGCATTCGCCCGCAGGGAATTCGATTGAAGCCTGCGGGATTTTGTCTCCCTGGGCGTATCGTATCGCGCCGTTTCTTGGGCGAAATCGACCTGATTCAGGTCGATGTTCAGGGCGTCGACCGCCCTTTGCAGGCCCGAATTCGCGATCACGCACCGATCAAGGTGGGACAAGATGTCGGCATCGAGATTGATCCGAAGGATGTCCTTGTTTTCGCCGCGTCTGATGCCTAGTTTGGCCGCACGTTGAAAATCAAAAGCCGCGCCCCAACCGGCGCAGGAGGATTGCCATGGGTGGCGCTAGTATCTGGCACTGGATCGTCGTCGGCTTGATCGTTGTTCTGTTGTTCGGACGCGGCAAAATTTCCGACATGATGGGCGATGTCGCAAAAGGCATCAAAGCGTTCAAGAAAGGCATGGCCGAGGAAGACACGGCCGCCAAACCCGCGCAGCCGACCGAACCGACGCGCACGATCGACCATCAGTCGGTCTCCAACGCGGCCAACACCGCGACGAGCGATCACAAGATCAGCTGACGCCTGCGTCAAAGCCGATAACGACATCGAAGGTGGGTCTGGAACCGTGCCATGTTAGACATGAGCTGGGGTGAAGTCATGGTGATCGGCGCGGTCGCGCTGATCGTCATTGGCCCTAAGGACCTGCCGAAAGCGCTGCGGACCGTCGGCAACATGACCGGCAAGATCCGCCGCATGGCTGCTGAGTTTCAAGGCCAGTTCCACGAAGCGATGCGTGAGGCCGAGCTTGACGAGGTCAAGCAGCAGTTGCAGGGCATGAACGACAGCGTTTCATCGGCGAATAAGGGCTTCAATCCGATCCAGACGATCCGGGACGAGCTGAAGGGGGCCGTGGAGGCCCCGGTCACATCGCCGGATAAGACGGCCGGCGAAACCGTCTCGGACGCAGAGGCGCAAGGACGTGGGGAGGCCAACCCGGTCGCTCCCATCGAACCGCCGATCGCCCTGTCGATTCCCTCCGTTCCGCCGATCGTCGACCCGGCGGAATCCATCGCGGCAACCTTGAAGAGGGAGGCCGAGATCAACGCCCAGTCCGACGCGAGTTCGTCGGCCCCCGAGCAAAAATCGGATGCGAAAGCCTGATGACCACCCAAGTCGAGGATGAGGTCGAAGCGTCGCGTGCGCCGCTGATCGAACATTTGATCGAGCTGCGCACACGGTTGATCCGGGCGCTGATCGCGTTCGTCTTGATGTTCTTCGTCTGTTTTGCCGGCGCGAAGTATATCTACAACGCCTTGGTCTGGCCCTATGTGGTCGCCGTCGGCTCAGCCGAGAATGCTCACCTGATCTATACGCACGGCTTGGAATATCTCTTTACGCAGATCCAAGTGGCGGCCTTTGGCGCAGGTTTCCTCGCCTTCCCGGTGATTGCCGGTGAGGTCTACAAGTTCGTCGCGCCCGGGCTCTACAAGAACGAGCGTCGCGCGTTCCTGCCTTATCTCGTTGCGACACCGGTTCTTTTTGCGATCGGCGCCGCCGTCGTCTACTTCATGGCGATGCCGCTTCTGATGCGGTTTTCGGTGGGCATGCAGCAATTGGCGACCGCCAATACCCCCGGCATCGCCTTCATGCCGAAGGTGAGCGAATACCTCTCGCTCATCATGACCCTGATCTTCGCCTTCGGAATTTGCTTCCAGCTTCCCGTCGTCCTGACGCTCCTTGCCAGGGCAGGGCTGATCGATTCCGAGTTCCTGAAGCAGCGCCGCCGTTACGCGGTGGTGATCGTCTTCGTCGTCGCGGCGGTTTTGACCCCGCCGGACGTGATCAGCCAGTTCGCCCTTGCGATCCCCACCTTGCTTCTTTACGAGGCGTCTATCTTCTCCGTCCGCATGGTCGAGAAGAAGCGCGCGGAAGCCGAGGC
>NZ_JBFUKD010000217.1:0-5503 GCF_056401005.1 Microvirga sp. P4_G7
GGCGAGCCCCTGATCAAGACGCTGTTCGGTTTCGCGTTCAACAAGGATGCGACGGCGCTCAGAGACTCCGTTGCCACCGCGTTGACGGCGACGATGAAGAACGGCGCGTACGAGAAGGCGCTTCAGAAGTTCGGCGTAGAGCGCCAGGCAATGTCCGAGGTCAAGATCGACGCGGGAACCTGATTGTTTCAGAACCGGAGACCGATATGCGCGCCGTCATTCTCTCTCAACCAGGCGGACCGGACGTCCTGTCCGTCGCCGAAGCTCCCGATCCCCGGCCAGCAGCCGGAGAGGTCATCGTCGACGTTCATGCCACCGCATTGAACTTCGCCGATCTTCTCCAGCGCCGGGGCACCTATGGAACACCGACCGAGCTCCCAGCGATCCTCGGCATCGAGTGCTCGGGTGTCATTCTCGCGCTCGGCGAAAACGTTGAGGGATGGGCGGTGGGCGATGAGGTCTGCGCCCTAGTGTCAGGCGGGGCTTATGCGGAACGGGTGGCGGTTCCCGCCACCCAGCTCCTGCCTCGGCCGGACAACGTCGACCTGCAATCGGCCGCGGCACTGCCTGAGGCCGCCTGCACAATCTGGTCCAACCTGATCGATATTGCCGGACTGCGCGCCGAGGATACCGTTCTCATCCACGGTGGTGCGGGTGGTATCGGAACGTTCGGAATCCAGACTTGCCGTGCCTTGGGCGCACGGGTCTTCGCGACCGCTGGCGGAGCCGACAAGTTGCAACGTTGCGTCGACTTCGGAGCTGCGCGCGCCATTTCCTATCGGGATGAGGATTTCGTTTCCGTCGTGAAGAAGGAGACGGGCGGACGCGGTGTCGATCTGATCCTCGACAACATGGGTGCGTCCTATCTGGCGAGAAACATTGAAGCCCTGGCACCCGACGGACGGATCGCGATGATCGGTCTTCAAAGCGGACGGGACGGCGAAATCCCGCTCGGCCGAATGATGGGAAAACGCGCCTCCTTGTTCACGACCTCGCTTCGGGACCGGCCCGCTGCGGCCAAGGCGCTCATCATCGAAGGCGTGCGGCGCGACCTGTGGCCCCACGTCGAAGGCGGAAAGATCTTGCCGACCATCGATCGCGTTTTCCCCCTCGCCGCGATGGCGGAGGCCCATCGTTACATGGAGGAGGGTAAACATATCGGCAAAATCGTCGTCAGCGTTAGATAATGACAAGCCAGAGGAACAGCGGCGCGGAGAGAACAGACCCATGACCGATACAGTCTACCAGGTGAGCCATCTCACTCTTGTCCCCCGGCGTCACTTTGGCCGGATGGTCGCGGCGGCACTCGTCCTCGCCGCGCTTGCAGCGATCATCCATGCCTTCGCCGTCGGGCAGATCGAGTGGCGCTATGTCGCCGAATTTCTGACTGTTCCAGCGATCATGACCGGCCTCGCAAACACGATCATCATGGCGATCCTGGCGATGGTGGTCGGAATTGCCCTCGGTATCCTGTTCGCAATCATGCGGCTCTCGGACAACCCAGTCCTGTCGATGACGGCTCTCGGCTATGTGTGGTTCTTTCGGGCCATTCCGGCTCTGCTGCAGTTGCTTCTCTGGTTCAATCTCGCGCTCGTGTTTCCCACGATCGGGATCCCCGGGGTATTCTCGGTCAACACCGTGAGCGTCATGACTCCGTTCGTAGCGGCGCTGCTCGGGCTCGGCATACAGCAGGGCGCCTTTACCGCAGAGGTGGTGCGCGCGGGTCTACTTTCGGTCGATCGTGGCCAGTACGAGGCGGCACAGACCATCGGCATGACCCGGCTCCAGATGTTGCGCCGTATCATCATGCCACAGGCGATGCGAGTAATCGTTCCGCCCGTCGGCAACGAATTCATCGGAATGGTCAAGCTCACATCGCTCGCGAGCGTGATTCAATATGCCGAAATCCTCCACAGTGCGCAGAACATCTACTATGCCAATTCGCGTGTGATCGAACTGCTGATCGTAGCAGCGATCTGGTATCTCGCGATCGTCACCATTCTCAGTCTCATCCAAGGCCGCATCGAGAAATATTTCTCGAAAGGCGTCGCCGCGGTCAGCAACAACAAGTGACGAGGTGAAGGACATGGACACGCAGAACCTTTCCCCAGATGCTCCGCTTGTCGTCGCCGCCGACGTGCGAAAGCGATTTGGGACGCTGGAAGTCCTCAAAGGCATCAACGTCAAAGTGCCGAAAGGCGAAGTCCTTTGCATCATTGGTCCGTCAGGATCTGGCAAGAGCACATTTCTGAGATGCATCAACCAGCTCGAGCGAATTGACGGCGGAGCGATCTGGGTCGGTGGCGATCTCGTGGGCTTCCGCCGCGAGGGCGACAATCTCTACGAACTCGACGACGCTCAGATCGCGCGGCAGCGCCGCGTTATCGGCATGGTGTTCCAACGCTTCAACCTGTTCCCGCATCTGACGGTAACCGAGAACATCATCGAAGGTCCCGTGCAGGTGCTCCGCGAGAATCCTAATGCGGCGAAGGAGCGGGCGCATGCGCTTCTCGAGCAGGTCGGCTTGATCGAAAAGCGCGACGCATATCCCACGCACCTTTCCGGGGGACAGCAGCAGAGGGTGGCGATCGCGCGAGCGCTTGCCATGCGCCCGCAGCTTCTTCTGTTCGATGAACCCACTTCCGCCCTTGATCCGGAGCTTGTCGGTGACGTTCTCAACGTCATGCGCGATCTTGCGCAATCGGGAATGACGATGATCGTCGTGACGCACGAGCTCGGTTTTGCCCGCGAGGTCAGTCATCGTACGGCGTTCATGGATCAGGGTCAGCTGGTCGAGATCGGCGATTCACGTCAAATCCTCGCGGATCCGCAGCAGGAGCGCACCCGCGAGTTCATTTCGGCCGTGCACAAGTAGAACAATCGACAATCAACCCAGAGGCAAGGAGAATTACCATGAAAGCATCCACTCTTCTTTGTTCATTGGTTGCCCTCGTGGCGGCAACGGGTGTCGGCCTGGCGCAACAATTGCCGGAGCGCATCGCCTCTAAGAAGGCGATCATCGTCGCGAACGTGCCGAACTATCCGCCGCTGGAATTCAAGGATCCAAAGACCAATACGCTGACCGGTCTCGACATCGATCTCGGCAACGCCCTTGCGAAGAAGCTCGGCGTCGACATCAAATGGGAGGAGATCAGCTTCGAGCAGATGGTGAGCGCGTTGACGACCGGGCGCGCCGACATGATCCTGTCTGGAATGAGTGACCTCCCGGGCCGCAGGGACACGCTGGATTTCGTCGATTACCTGGAATCCGGAGCGCAATTCTATACGACGGCGGACCGCAAGGATGAGTTCAAGGCTCTTGCGGATCTGTGTGGCAAGACTGTCGGCGCGAGCCGCCGCACGTCGTTCCCGAAAGAGATGGAAACTTGGAGCAAAACGGCTTGCGAAGGCGCTGGAAAGCCGGCGCTCAAAATCGTCGGGACCGAAGGATCGGCGGATGCGCGCACGCAACTGCGCCAGAAGCGTCTCGACGCTGCCGTGCAGGGTAGCGAGACGCTTCCCTATCTTCTCGCGCTCGAGCCGAACACCTATGCGATCATAGGCGAGCCCTTCACCTCGGTGTACCAAGGAATGGGTTTTGCCAAGAAGGATACGCAGCTCCGCGACACCGTCGCCAAAGCCTTCGGTGAGATGATCGCAGACGGAACCTACGCCGAAGTCCTCAAGAAATGGGAGTTGTCGGCGGCCAAGGTCGACAAGATCATGATCAACGGCGAGGTCGCCAAGTAGCTAGCGAAGCAGCAAGCGATTGGCCGCCGCCGGGACAGACAATTCTCCGGCGGCGCCTTTTGCAGCGGATCCTTTCAATATCGCAGATCGAACGAGCCATGAACCCGTCTACAGAGCCGTCGCGCGCAGCGACGCTCGCTCAATTCGTCACCGCGGCGACGGCGGACGACGTGCCGGATGCAATCCGGCGGAAGGCTGCACGCCACACCCTGGATACGCTGGCATGCGGGATCGCGGGCGCGTCGTCACAGGAAGCGCAGGCGGGTTTGGACCTCATCCTCGCGACGGAGCCGACTGGCGCGGTTCCGGTGTGGGGGGCGCGTGAGCGCCTCTCGGCGCGTGCCGCGGCATTCGTCAACGGGATCGCCTGCCACGCCTTCGAACTGGACGACACCGGCGGATGTGACCACTCAGGGGCTGTCGTCCTGCCGGCGGCGATCGCCGCCGTTGCGCTTGCGGAGCGACCCGTCAGTGGATCAGAATTCCTGCTCGCGATTGTTCTGGGGTACGATGTCGCGCGGCGCGTTCTCGAAGCGTGCGGCGGATACGAACCGCACAACGAAGCCGGTTGGCATTCCACCGCCACATGCGGAACGTTTGGCGCCGCGGCCGCGGCTGCGCGAATTCTTCGGCTCGGACCTGAGCAGACCATGCATGCGTTCGGTCACGCCGCGAGCTTCAGTGGCGGGCTGTGGGCCTTCATTCACGACGGAAGCCAGACCAAGCGCATCCATGCCGGGCGCACCGCCGAGGGCGGCCTTCTGGCAGCGCTGCTCGCCCGTTCTGGCGTATCCGGCCCCTCGGCCGTTTTCGAGCCAGTGTGGGGTGGCTTCCTGTCGACGTTCGCACCGAACTCGGCGAAACCGGACGCGCTTACGACGGCCCTTGGCGAGACATGGCGTCTCGAACGCGTCTCTCTTAAACCCTATGCCTCGTGCCGCGGAACGCACTCGGCCATCGACGCTCTCGGATTGCTGATGGACACAAACAGCCTTTCGCGCTCGGACGTGGTGAGGGTCGAGGTCAGACTGAGTTCGTTTCTCTTCGACATGTGCGGTGGGCGTGATGTTTCGACGTTGCCGTTCGCTCAGATGAGCTTGCCCTACGCGCTCGCAGCGCGTCTGCACGCTGGTCATGCGGGGCTTTTGGCGTACGCCCAGGCTGCACGGCGGGATCCGGACCTCCAGGCAGCCATGGGACGCATTGTGCTCGTCGTCGATCCGACCATTGCGCCGACCGACGAGCCGTTCGTACGTGTCGAAACGGGCGACGGTCGCCGTTTCGAAGAACGAGTCCTAAAGGCACTCGGATCACCCGCAAATCCAGTTACCGACGAAGCCTATTTCGCCAAGATCCGCGGCCTTGCCGCAATGTCTCTCGATGCCGGGCAGACGGAACATCTCATCGAAGGGGTGCTCGGCCTGTGGGACGATGCGGACATGCGCTGGCTCGGCGATGCGTTGTGCTCGAGCGGGCCTCGACCGACGATCTTCAGATAACAATACTCAGACGCGGAGAACCCACATCATGGACCAGAAGAAACTCGAAGCGCTCCGCGCCCGCTACCAGGGTGCAACCGGCGGCGATATCGACGACCCTGACTTTCGCAAGGCTGCGGGTCTGCAATTCTCCGATAGCGACCGTCGCAAGTGGCCCTTCGCCGATCCGGCGACTTTCATTGACGCTCCGTTTCGGCCCGACGTCGTCGACCTGCCTGATTTTGGTGGCCTCGATATCGCACTCATCGGTGTCC
>NZ_JBFUKD010000218.1:0-5497 GCF_056401005.1 Microvirga sp. P4_G7
AAATTGCACCGATTGCGGCGCCGGTCCCCCATGATTACTTCATCAGGCATCGAAAATTCATTCGCCGCGATCAATCTGTCGTCTTGATCATGGCCGCTCCCTTTGCCGTCGAGTCGCTCAGACTTCTCGCCAGACAAATGAAAGGCGAGATCGCCTACCGCTCAGACCTCGCTAGTGATGAAGATCGCAAAGCCCTTCCGCCTCTCTATGAGTTGGCGTGGAATCACACGACCCTGAGGGCGATCCGTATCGATCCGACGATAACGTATTTGCAAACTCAGTATCCGGATGTCGAGTCGATCGACAAGATCACGCGTATCTTCGGCGACGAGCTGCCCATGCATTGCGAGATGATCCGCTTCGACGGCCGACCGGTGTACGCAGGTCTTCCTATCGTGCGCTACACGACCGACGCGCGGCTCCAGGAGATCATTCAGATCCATGAGGACAACGACTGCAAGGTCTTCAACCCTCATCGCTATACCCTCGAAGAGGGCGGCATGAAGCGAACCGATCGGGTTCAGCTAGCCTTCAAACGGGAGGCTGATCCCAAGGGGCTTCTGAACCCTGGAAAGATGGTGGCCTGGGACAATCCAAATTTCGATTTCGATACGAAACGGAATTATATCTTCTCAGGTATTCAACCCGCATAGCCGAACCATAGAGGCACGCACCTTCGCCCTCGGACCGCGAGCAGCACTTCGTGCCAGGAAGTGCTGCAAAATTTGGGGCGAGCACTGAGGAGCCCAGCCTGCAAGACTTCATTCGTCTGGCCGGTGCCAGAGAATTGAACGATCGCTGCCACCCACCGTTGTAGCATAGGCTACTTCGCGGGTGGGATGAGAGGTCATGAGGGTCACACGACGAACCTTCCTCGCGGCGGTCGGTTACACCCCATTCATTCGACGCTCGCTGGCGGCGGACGTCGATGTTCTGATCGTCGGTGCGGGGGCGGCGGGCCTTGCAGCCGCCAACATCATTCGAACCGCGGGTCGGAGCTTCAGCGTCCTGGAATCGCGGAGCCGCATTGGCGGTCGGGCTTTTACTGACACATCGCTTGGTGGTCGCTTCGATGCGGGAGCCCACTATATCCACTGGGCAGAAACCAATCCGTGGCGGTCGATCGCGGCCGAACTCGGCGTTCCGCTCAATGATGATCGAGGTGGGCCGTTGCGGGTCTATCGAAGGGACGTTCCATTATCTGATTCCGAGCGCAGAACCAGGCGCGCAGCCTATCTCCGAGCGGAGCAAGTGATTGAAGCGCCCGGTGGCGCAGACCAGTCTTTCGCCGAAGCTGTCAGCCGCGAGAGTGTCGAAGTTCGCGACGCGGCGAGAAGCACGACACTTTTTGCTCTGGGCGAAGATCCCGAACGGGTTTCGGTGGAGGACTACCGTCAGCTATGGAGTGGAGAAGACTACATTCCCGCTGGCGGATATGGAAGTCTCGTGGCGCGGTATGGCTCTGACATCCCAGTTGATCTCGCGACAACGGTGACGCATCTGCGCTGGGGGGATGGCAGGGTCGAAGCCGAAACGCCCCGTGGAGTCAGGTCGGCTAGGGCGGCGATCGTCACGGTTCCCATCGGCGTCTTGAAATCCGAACGAATCCGCTTCACGCCCAAACTTCCCCAATGGCACCAACAAACGCTAGAGGGGCTCCACATGGGGGCGCTGACGAAGATTGCTCTTCGAGCCGATCGGACGCGCTTCCCACGGGTCGATGCGAGCGATCTCGTCGACGTCGATCCGAGTGGCGCCGCGACGAGTTTTGAATTGTGGCCGGATGGTCAGGAACTCGTTCTGACGCATATTGGCGGCGATGTCGCTCGCGACGTCTGTAACGCTGGCGAGCGGGCAGCGGTCGATTTTGCGACGGAACGTCTTGCTTCGATCATTGGAGCATCGACGAAAGCGGCCATACAGGCAGGCCGCCTTGCGGCTTGGTGGACGGATCCAAACGCCTGCGGATCCTATTCCATCGTCGAGCCAAGGTATCCAACGGTCCGTCTCGCGCTACGCACGCCAATCGGCGAGCGGGTCTGGCTGGCCGGAGAGGCGAGCGCGGGGGGAGGGGCTATGACGGTCGGCGGTGCGACGCTTGAGGGCGTCCGCGCAGCTCGCGAAGTGCTCGAACGGTTGGCGAAATGAATGGCGTCACGGTTCCGGCATTGCACGGATTCGATCCATCGAGGCGGGGTCGAGCCACCCGGTTTGACGTTCGATCATGCGATGTACCCGCGGCGGTCCTTCGCCTTTGTGCAAAGATCGGATGCGGACCCCAACTTCGGCATCGGCTTGCGTGATGCGATGGTTGTGACGCACGTATTCAAGCCAAGTCGGCGTATGATAGCGCTCGACCCACAGTTCCGGCTCAGCGAGGTCCCGCAACAGAGTCCAATGGCGTGCCCCGTCCCGCCGGCGGATACGCCTCCGTTCCGCCATCGCGCCAAGGAAGGAGACGACGTCCTCTTCACGGATGATGTACTCGATCGTGACGACAATCGGCCCGCTTCGTGGCTTGATGGCGAGCGCAATCTTTGGCTCCGTCCACCGGCTGAGGGGATCGAGGTTGAGTGCGTCGAACGGCGGCAATGCAAGCTTCAGGCCGAGTGCCGCACCCAAAACAAGGACTGCGGAGGCGAGCAGCAGCGCGATGGTCGGCGTATATTGGGCGGCAGCCGCGCCCCAGATCCAGCTGCCGAAAGCCATGCCTCCGAACGTCGACATCTGGTAGAGGGCGAGGGCACGACCGACGACCCAACGGGGTGCGGACAATTGCACGGTGACGTTGAAAGTGGAAAGCGCCAAAACCCAACTTGCTCCTCCGCACACCATCGCCGCTGTCGTCACCAGAGGCATGGAGCTGATACCCGCGACCGCGGAGCACAGGGCGAAACCAAGAAAGGAATAGCGCGCAATGCCCTCGTTGGAGAGGTAGCTCCGCAAGGGCGTACTCATGAGTGCGCCCAAGACAGCGCCAATGCCGAAGAACCCCAGCAGCAACCCGAACGTCAGGGGGCCGCCATGGACGAGATCCCTGGCAATCAGTGGCATCAAGGCGGGGACGGCGACGGCGCCGAGGCCAAAGACGGCACCGCGCAGCAGGACGCTGCCGATCTTCGGCGACATCCCGACGTAACGAATGCCCGCGGCCATCGCCAGCCACAGCGTTTCGGGTGGCAGCACGCGAGGCGCCGACTTGGGACGCCAGCGGGCGAGCACCGTGATCAGCGCGAGGTAGCTCACCGTATTGGTGGCAAAGGCCGCGGCAGCCCCTGCTGTGGCGACGATCAACCCGCCGACGGCCGGCCCGACGCTGCGGGCAATATTGAAGCCCATGCTGTTCAGCGCGATAGCGGCCGGCAAGTTGTCACGCGGGACCATTTCGCCGACTGACGATTGCCACGCGGGTCCATTCAAGGCCGTGCCGCAGCCGATGAGAAAGGTGAACGTCAACAATAACCATGGAGTCACCAGACCGAGATAGGCGCAAACCGTCAAAGCAACGGACACCACGAGCATGAAAATCTGCGCGGTGAGCATGATCTTGCGTTTGTCGAAGTTGTCGGAGATCGCTCCCGCAGCAAGGGAGAACAGCATGATCGGCAAGCTGATCGACGCCTGCACCAGCGCGACCATATCCGCTGATGGCGAAATCGATGCCATCATCCAGGAAGCGCCGACCGACTGGATCAGCCCGCCGAAGCTCGATGCCAGATTGGCGATCCAGACCGCGCGGAAGATTGCATGCTGAAAGGGCGCCAACGCGGCGCGGTTGCTTACCCTTTCATGCGGCTGCTGGTCTGGCATGGTTTATCGTCAGGCGGGTGCGATCGAGAGCATCACGATTCTGATTCGCGCCAATTTAGGAGAGCCAAGATTAACGGTGGTTGACTATATTCGATCATCCACACGGAAAATGCCAAGAAACGCGTTTTAGGCTTCCGGGAGCCATCCTCCGCTGACAGTGCGCTGCAACATCGGGGTCTTCACGACGCCTATCACGCGATCAGGCCATATCCATCGCGTTTCCATGAGCCGTTTGYGCCACCTGTCTGTCTGCAACATGGCGGCGCCGATCGCGACGGGGGTGCTCGCGCAAAGCGCAAGAAGCTCCAGGGCGGCGGCTATGGAAGTGCCGCTGCTGATCACGTCGTCGACGAGCAGGACCCGCTTGTTTTCCAGGATCGGCACCATGCGCGGATCGACATAGAGGCGCTTGGTCTGGCCGGGACTCGTGATGGACGTGAGCGGAACCGAAAGCTCCTCCTGGTACCAGAACTTGCGCGAGGTCCCGAGTGGGACGTAGCGGCTGTGGCCGAGGCTCTTCGCCGTTCCTCGTGCAAGCGTGAGGCCAAGGGTGGGCAATCCAACGACAACTTCGGGTTCGAACGAGGCCACTTTCTCCGCAAGCGCGCCGCAAAGTGCAGCCTCGACTGCAAAGCTTGCCTGATTGATGATCAGTGAGGCGAGGGCGTGCTTTCCGTCGGCGAGTTCCCTGATCGGAAACTGTATCTGACGGCCGTCGTCGAATTGCGCGGGATAGAACGCCCGGTGACCGCCTTCGGGTTGACGCTCGAACGTCAAAGGCGGATGGATCTCTTGCCAGAAATCGTGCGGACGCATGATGATCTCTTTCATTCGGATCGTTCTTGAAAACAGGGGGGCGGAGAGGCGATGCGGCCGGTGTCATGACCTCTTTCGACCAAAATGAGCATTTCAGGAATACAGGATTTTCCAGCGATGAGCCTTTCCAACGCGATTCTTGCGGATTTGGACTTCCTGCGGGAACTACGCCGTGACCTGCACGCTCATCCCGAGCTTGGATTTGAAGAGGTGCGCACGAGCGCGATCGTTGCCTCCATTCTACAGGATGCCGGAATCACGGTTCATCGGGGGCTCGCGGGAACCGGTGTGGTCGGCACCCTGCAGGTCGGCAGCGGTGTGAAGGCGATCGGTCTGCGAGCCGACATGGATGCCCTTGCCATGCCGGAAATTGCCGAACGGGCCTATAAGTCCACGGCTTCCGGCAAGATGCACGCTTGCGGTCACGACGGACACACCACTCTTCTTCTGGGTGCGGCGCGGTATCTCGCCCAGACACGCCGCTTTTCCGGCACCGTTCACTTCATCTTTCAGCCGGCTGAAGAGGGCCGTGGTGGCGCAAAGCGGATGGTCGACGAGGGGCTGTTCGAGCTGTTTCCCTGTGATGCCGTCTATGGTCTCCACAATATGCCAGGTCTTGCTGTCGACGAAATGGCCGTTGTCGCCGGCCCGCAACTCGCATCGTCCGACAGTTGGTCCGTCACGTTCAAGGGTATCGGCACGCACGGCGCCAAACCGCATCTTGGCAAGGACCCGATTACGGCGACGGGGCATTTTCTCTCGGCACTTCAGACGATCGTCGGTCGGGTCATCGACCCATTGCAGCCAGCTGTAATCAGCGCCTGCTCCGTTCAAGCAGGCGATCCGAAGGCTCTGAACGTCATTCCTGACC
>NZ_JBFUKD010000219.1:0-5489 GCF_056401005.1 Microvirga sp. P4_G7
GTCCGTGATGGACGCGACGTCCGTGCCTTCGAGAGCGATTTTGGCGAGGCTGTTTTTTGCGACCTTAACGGTGGCGCCCACCTGCTTCATCTGCGAACGCAGCTTCTGCATGTCGGCGACCGTAAGACCAGCATAGTGGGCGACGACGACTACGCTCGTGTTCGCAAACACGCCGTTGAGCGTCGAGACGAGCTCGCGTTTTGCTGCTCTTTCCACTGGGCTCTCTCCGGTTGGCGGAAGATTTCCGCCGGTTGCACCTGTCGCCTAAGGGTCTCTTGGCTTGTGCCTCGAGCTTGCCTCAAGCGACGCTCTCGCAAGCCCTGTCCCCCAGGCGCCGCCCTTGCGGGCAAGCCGGGTGAGATGGTTCGAACCGATCCTAAAAATCCGCGTTAACGGATCAAATTCGGCTTTCCCCGTCTATGCAGGCCCTCACGAATTAAGTCGGACGAGCCGACGCCTGCAGTCTCGGACAGGACATAGCCGGATGAAGCCAAAGGTTTCCCTTGGCCTTCCGGCTTGTCACCGCCCCGTCTCCAGGGCGGATTCGTTGCCGCCGGCTCCGCTACTCTAGACAGTAGCTCCTGCCGGACGGCGCTTTTCGTGAATCTAGAACGCGTCCTATAGGCTCTTTTGCACGAAAAGCCAAGAGGCATTTCCGTGGCGAAAAGATGAAGACACCATAGGGGACGGCTGAGATAGTCACTCCACGCCGTCTGTTCAAGAGGCCGGAACGCTTCCCAAAACAAAAGGCCCGGCATCGCGAGATGCCGGGCCTTTCGATGTCAATATGACCGAGGCCTAGCCGTTCAGGACCGACGACGGGTCGACCTTCACGCCCGGACCCATCGTCGAGGAGATCGCGATGCGCTGGATGTAGGTTCCCTTGGCGCCTGCCGGCTTCGCCTTGGAGACGGAATCCGCGAAAGCCTTGATGTTCTCGACGAGCTTGGTCTCGTCGAAAGAGGCCTTGCCGACGCCGGCGTGAACGATACCGGCCTTCTCGACGCGGAACTCCACCGCGCCGCCCTTGGYGGCGGCGACGGCGGCCTTGATGTCCATGGTCACGGTGCCGACCTTCGGGTTCGGCATCATGCCGCGCGGGCCGAGCACCTTACCGAGGCGGCCGACGAGCGGCATCATGTCCGGGGTGGCGATGCAGCGATCGAAATCGATCTTGCCGCCGTTGACGATCTCGAAGAGCTCCTCAGCGCCGACGACGTCGGCTCCGGCTGCCTTGGCCTCTTCAGCCTTGGCGCCGCGGKCGAAAACGCCCACGCGGAGCGTACGGCCCGAGCCGTTCGGCAAGTTGCAGACGCCACGGACCATCTGGTCGGCGTGGCGCGGATCGACGCCGAGATTCATCGCGACTTCGATGGTCTCGTCGAACTTCGCCTTGGCGCGTTCCTTGACCAACTTCACCGCATCCTGAATCGCATAGAGCTTGGCGGGTGCGATGCCCTCGCGGGCGGCGCGGACGCGCTTACCTTCATTAGTAGCCATCGTGCTGCCCTCCCTTACGCGACTTCGAGGCCCATCGAGCGCGCGGAGCCCTCGATCATGGCCACGGCGGATTCGACGGTGTCGCAGTTGAGATCGACCATCTTCTTCTCGGCGATCTCGCGGATTTGGGCGCGGGTGACGCTGCCAGCCTTGGCGCCCTTGCCCGGAGTCTGCGAACCCTTTTCCAGCTTCGCCGCCTTCTTGAGGAAGAACGAAACCGGGGGCTGCTTCATCTCGAAGGTGAAGGACCGGTCCTGATACGCGGTGATGATCACCGGGATCGGGGTACCCTTCTCCATCTGCGCGGTCTTCGCGTTGAAGGCCTTACAGAATTCCATAATGTTCAGACCGCGCTGACCGAGCGCGGGACCGATTGGCGGCGACGGATTGGCCGCGCCGGCCGGGACCTGGAGCTTGACGTAGCCCGAGATTTTCTTTGCCATGGGACTGCTCCCCAATGGACCATCCGCCCGATGCCTGTCGGACGAGACGGTGGTTGYAGGTCGCGGTTCGGCTTGGTTTTACCCCAGTTGGCAACTGGGCAAACCTCCCGCGGATGACGGCTCCCTCGAGGGAGCCGAGAACGATCAGAGCTTGTCGACCTGACCGTATTCGAGTTCGACCGGCGTAGCGCGGCCGAAAATGGACACCGCCACCTTGAGGCGGGCCCTGGACTCGTCGATTTCCTCGACGACGCCGTTGAACGATGCAAACGGTCCGTCCGAAACGCGAACCTGTTCGCCGATCTCGAAATGGATCGAAGGCTTGGGATGCTCGACCCCTTCGGCCACCTGACCCTTGATGCGCTCGGCCTCCCGATCCGGGATCGGCACGGGCTTCGCCTTGTCGGCGCCCAGAAAGCCGGTGACCTTCGGCGTATTCTTGATCAGGTGATAGACCTCGTCGGTCAGATCGCACTTCACAAGGACGTAGCCGGGGAAGAACTTGCGTTCCGTATCGACCTTCCGGCCGCGGCGGATTTCGACCACCTTCTCGGTGGGAACCAGAACTTCCTCGAACTTGTCTTCGAGATTACGCTGAGCGGCCTGATCCTTGATGGATTGGGCAACCTTGTTCTCGAAATTCGAATAAGCGTGGACGATGTACCAACGCTTCGTCATCGCATCCACCCCACCTAGCCGCCAAGTCCAATGATCGTCCGGACCCCCCAGCCGATCACCTGATCGACCACGAGGAAGAAGACACTCGCCAGAACCACCATCAGGAACACCATCGCGGTGGTGATCATGGTTTCCTTGCGCGTCGGCCAGGTGACCTTGGCGGCCTCCGAGCGGACTTGCTGGATAAAGTCAAAAGGGTTCGTCTTGGCCATCTCGCTCCGTGTACGGCCTGTCGGCCGCAGACGTCCTCTGACGGGCTCTCTCGGGCCCAAATTGAAGGGGCGCGGAGCATTTACGCTTCGCGCCACCCATCGAAAAATCGTCGTGATTGGCGCTCTCTAACGCAAAACGCCTGCTTTGTCGATCCACTGGCAGGAGTGGAGGGACTCGAACCCCCAACCCCCGGTTTTGGAGACCGGTGCTCTAGCCAATTGAGCTACACTCCTCCAGTGGACCAACGGGCGGCGGCGAACCGCCGCCCGAAATGGCTAAGTTTGTTTATTCCAAGACTTGATAAATCCGAGAACAGATTAATCCAAGACTTGAGCGACGACGCCTGCACCGACGGTGCGGCCGCCTTCGCGGATAGCGAAGCGCAGCTTCTCTTCCATCGCGATCGGCACGATCAGCTGGACGTCCATGGAGATGTTGTCGCCCGGCATCACCATTTCGGTGCCTTCCGGAAGCGTCACCACACCCGTCACGTCCGTCGTCCGGAAGTAGAATTGCGGACGGTAGTTCGTGAAGAACGGCGTATGACGGCCGCCCTCTTCCTTCGTCAGGATGTAAGCCTCGGCCTTGAACTTCGTGTGCGGCTTGATCGAGCCCGGCTTGCACAGAACTTGTCCGCGCTCCACGTCCTCGCGCTTCGTACCACGAAGCAGAACGCCCACGTTGTCGCCGGCCTGGCCCTGATCGAGCAGCTTGCGGAACATCTCGACGCCCGTCACCGTCGTCTTCACCGTCGCCTTCAGGCCGACGATCTCGACTTCCTCGCCCACCTTAACGATGCCGCGCTCGACGCGACCCGTCACAACCGTGCCGCGGCCCGAAATCGAGAACACGTCTTCGATCGGCATCAGGAACGGCTGGTCGATCGGACGCTCAGGCTGCGGRATATACGCATCGACCTCAGCCATCAGCTTCAGAACCGCTTCCTTGCCGATCGCCGGCTCACGGTCTTCCAATGCGCAAAGAGCCGAGCCCTTCACGATCGGAATGTCGTCGCCAGGGAAATCGTACTTCGACAAAAGCTCGCGAACCTCGAGCTCGACCAGGTCGAGAAGCTCGGCGTCGTCGACCATGTCGACCTTGTTCATGAACACCACAAGCGCAGGAACGCCSACCTGGCGCGCCAACAGGATGTGCTCGCGCGTCTGCGGCATCGGRCCGTCAGCCGAMGACACGACCAAAATCGCGCCGTCCATCTGCGCCGCACCCGTGATCATGTTCTTCACATAATCCGCGTGGCCAGGGCAATCCACGTGCGCATAGTGGCGGTTCTTCGTCTCGTACTCCACGTGCGCCGTCGAAATCGTRATCCCGCGCGCCTTCTCTTCCGGAGCCTTGTCGATCTGGTCGTACGCCGTAAACGTCGCTCCGCCAGACTCCGCCAAAACCTTCGTAATCGCCGCCGTCAAAGACGTCTTGCCATGGTCAACGTGGCCAATCGTCCCGATGTTGCAATGCGGCTTATTACGTTCAAACTTTTCCTTCGCCATCGTGGCACCCGTTCCTTAAATCGTCAGTTCTTGTTCAAAGGGTTCAGGCGTATTTCGCCTGAACCTCGGCAGCCACGTTCGACGGCACTTGTTCGTAGTGGTCGAACTGCATGGTGTAACTCGCCCGGCCTTGGCTCATGCCACGCAGGGTGTTCACGTAACCGAACATGTTGGCGAGCGGGACCATCGCATTGATGACCACGGCGTTGCCGCGCATGTCCTGGCCTTGGATCTGGCCGCGACGCGAGTTCAGATCACCGATCACCGAACCGGTATAATCCTCAGGCGTCGTCACTTCGACCTTCATGACTGGCTCGAGAAGAACGGAGCCGCCCTTCTGAAGACCTTCACGCATGGCCGCACGAGAGGCGATTTCGAAGGCGAGTGCCGACGAGTCGACTTCGTGGAAGGCACCGTCGATCAACTCGACCTTGACATCGACCACCGGGAAGCCGGCGACGACGCCAGCACCGATGACCGAGTTGAGCCCCTTTTCGACGCCGGGGATGTATTCCTTCGGAACCGAACCACCGACGATCTTCGAGTCGAAGGCGAAGCCAGCGCCCTGCTCGTTCGGCTGGATCACCAGCTTGACGCGCGCGAACTGGCCGGTACCGCCGGTCTGCTTCTTGTGGGTGTAGTCCACTTCGGCCTTCTTCGTGATCGTCTCACGATAAGCCACCTGCGGAGCACCGATATTGGCATCGACCTTGTAGGTCCGACGAAGAATGTCGACCTTGATGTCGAGGTGCAGTTCGCCCATGCCCTTCAGGATCGTCTGACCGGATTCTTGATCGGTCGAAACGCGGAAGGACGGATCTTCCGCCGCGAGCTTCGCGAGCGCCAGACCGAGCTTCTCCTGATCAGCCTTCGACTTCGGCTCGATCGCGATCTCGATGACGGGTTCGGGGAACTCCATCTTTTCGAGGATCACGGGCTTTGCCGGATCGCAGAGCGTGTCGCCGGTGCGGACGTCCTTGAGGCCGGCCAGAGCGACGATGTCGCCGGCATAAGCTTCCTTGATGTCCTCGCGGTTGTTCGCATGCATCAGAAGCATACGGCCGACGCGCTCTTTCTTGTCGCGGGTCGAGTTCAGGAGCGATGCACCGGCATCGACCTTGCCCGAATAGACGCGGCAGAAGGTGAT
>NZ_JBFUKD010000220.1:0-5476 GCF_056401005.1 Microvirga sp. P4_G7
CTCCATAACAGATCGTTATTCTTTACATAATGAACATTCGTTTCAATTCTACAAGGGCGCGGCGTAAAGTCCATTCATCGACGCCGCCTGGACCGCAAGACGAACCCGGCGGCGGACCATAGCGATACCGGTTTTCGAGGCCCTGCCAGCCCGTCGAACACATGTTCGACGAACGGTGGCGGTTGCTCGCAAGACCGACCCGTCGCTCATCACAGGAGCGTATCATGTCCTCGACCCTTACCCATGGCCTGCGCGAGACCCGGAACTTCTCCGCTCAACACGCCTATCGTCCGAACATCCTTGTCAGGCTGTTCAACAGGTTGGCACAGGAAATTCGGGTTCGTCGGGACATGCGGCTTCTCGCGTCGTTCGATGAAGCCGCATTGCACGATATCGGTTTGACGCGGAGCGGGACGGAAGACGCCGTGCGTCACGGCCGCGGTCCCGTTCCCGCGGCGTTCCAGCAATCGATCTCCGCAATCGATGAGGCGGTGGCAATCCCGTCCTTCGACTCGGAATGGCGCTGATTCAGCGTGGCGCGTAAACTGTCACGGCACCCGGCCTGATCGAAAAGTGGGCCGGCGTGCGCGTGACGATTTCCCCGTCCGCGTTGACCGGCCGCGATACGCGTGTGCGGATATCGAACTCCTGCGCACGCACAGCACGCACCTCTCGCCACGCGCCATGCTCGCCGTATCGAAACGAACGAGCCATCAAAGCGAGTTTCCAGGCCTTTTGAAATTCGAGACTGTAGAGATCGAGGTGTTCGTCATCGATCGCGGCGTCCTTCTCCACCGCATTGCCGCCGCCGTAGTAACGGCCATTGCCGACGGCGATCTGCAGCGTTCTAACGCGGACTGTTTCCGTATCGCTGATGATGGTCGCGTGAAACGGACGCGCTTTGGACAGCACTTTGAGAGCCACCATCGCATAGGCCATGCGGCCGTATCGACGCTTGATGTCGCTGGTCAATTGGCGGGCGAGCTCCGCCGACAGGCCGATGCTGGCCACGTTGAAGAAGGGTTCCCCGTTGACGATGCCGAGATCGATCTGGCGGGTTCGCCCCCCGGCGATCACCTGCACCGCCCCGTCGATATCGAAGGGTATTCCGAGCGTACGCGCGAGATCGTTCGCGGTCCCCATGGGGAGAATTCCAAGAGGAATCTCGCCTTCGATCACGCCATAGGCCGCCGCATTGAGAGTTCCATCGCCGCCACCGACCACCACGCAATCGACCGAGCCCGCATGATGGGCGATCAAAGGGGCCAGTTGGTGCCGATGGGCGCAATCCTTGGAAACCGGCTCGATCCCGTGCGCCCGCAAGCGTTCGATCGCGAGATCGCGCTGGTCGGCACCGGAACGGCTTTTGGCGTTGACGATGAGGAGAGCCCGGCGAGGAGGAGACGACATGCTCTCTCACATGTGCTGTGGCGCGACAAACGGCAAGGGCGCCACGCCGGTGAAACAAAGATGCAGTTGCCATCGGCCGGATTCGGCTCGATAACCCAGCCTCTCATGGAGGCTGATGCATGACCCTCACCGTCGCGGTCCAGATGGATCCTATCCAGAAGATCAAGATCACCGGCGATTCCACCTTCGCCATGCTGCTGGAAGCACAACGCAGAGGGCATACCCTTCTCCATTACACACCGGATCGCCTGTCCATGCGGGACGGCGCCATCATCGCCACCGCAGAACCGATCGAGGTGCGTGATGTGGAGGGCGACCATGTGACCCTCGGCGAGCCGAAGAAGATCGATCTCTCGACCGCCGACGTGGTGCTGCTGCGGCAGGACCCACCCTTCGACATGTCGTATATCACGACGACGCATCTTCTCGAACGCATTCATCCCCACACCTTGGTGGTGAACGATCCAGCTCATGTGCGCAACGCACCGGAAAAGCTGTTCGTCACCGAGTTCCCGCATCTGATGCCGCCGACGCTTATCTCCCGCGACAGGAGCGAGATCGAGGAGTTTCGTAACGAGCATGGCGACGTGGTCATGAAGCCGCTCTACGGCAATGGCGGCGCGGCCGTGTTCAAGGTCTCTCGCGAGGATCCGAATTTCGGCTCGCTCTACGATCTCTTCACGGTCACCTTCCGCGAGCCGTGGGTGATCCAGCGCTTTCTCCCGAAAGTGAGCGAGGGCGACAAGCGAATCATTCTCATCGACGGCGAAGCGGCGGGCGCCATCAATCGCGTTCCGGCCGCCAATGACATCCGCTCCAACATGGTGCGCGGCGGCGCGGCAAAACCCACCGACCTGACGGACCGCGAGCGCGAGATCTGCGAAACCATTGGCCCACACCTGAAGCGAATGGGTCAAATCTTCGTCGGCATCGACGTGATCGACGGGAACCTGACCGAGATCAACGTCACCTCACCAACCGGATTGCGCGCCATCAAACGGCTCGGCGGCCCCGACCTTTCGGTAACCCTGTGGGATGCGATCGAAGGCAAGATCAAGCGCTGAGCGTCAGCCGGTCTTCTTCGCATCCTCCGGCGCCGGCTCCAGCCCAAACACGCTACGGCCGCCGTAGCCGTGCGACAGCAGGCGTTCCTCGGCGATCAG
This sequence comes from Microvirga sp. P4_G7, assembly GCF_056401005.1. Lineage (NCBI taxonomy): Bacteria > Pseudomonadati > Pseudomonadota > Alphaproteobacteria > Hyphomicrobiales > Methylobacteriaceae > Microvirga > Microvirga sp. P4_G7. The sequence continues at coordinate 2,574 of NZ_JBFUKD010000220.1, forward strand.
ATCCTCGACGCGCGTCCCCGAGGCGAAGCGTTCGAGACGCCGGGCCTGCGCGTCGAGCCGCGAAAGGGCAGCCAATTCTTCGTCGTTCCCGAGCTTGGCTTTGCGCACTGCTGATTTCAGGACGTCGATCGTCTGGTCGTAGACCTTCAAGGGCACGGGAAAAGGGTGCCTGTCCTTGCCGCCATGAGCGAGCGAGAAGCGGGCCGGATCGGTGAAGCGATAGGGTGCGCCATGCACGACCTCTGCAACCATCGCCAGCGCCCGCACAGTGCGTGCACCGACACCTGGGACAAGCAACAGATCGGCGAAATCGGCCGGCCCCTGGTCGGCGGCAGCGGCGAGGTTACCGGCGAGACGGCGCGCGTGTACGTCGCTCGGGCGCACGTCGTGATGCGCCGGCATCACGAGATGTGGCAGAAAGAGCTGAGCCTGCGGGGCTGGTTCCGGTTCCACCCCCCGATTCAGGGCAGACCACTCGCTAGCGATTCGGTCCGGACCGAGCGCCTGCAGCAGATCGAGCTGTCCGCGGCGAGATGCATCCGCGCGCTTGTCGGTGAGGTTCACGATGGTGCCCTGATCCTCGCCATCGATGGCGGCATGCGGCGCTTCGACGAAGCTCTTCAAACCCTCCGACAGCCAATGATAGCGGCGCGCTTCCCGGCGATCGCCGTTCATGCCTTGCTGGACGACGACCCAGTTGCCGTCATCGGTGACGATGAAGYCGTGGAGATAGAGATCGAATCCGTCCTGGACAGCAGCGCTGTCGACCTTGGCGACGAGACGGCTCGCCGTTGCCAGAGCCGAACCGTCGAAACCGACCCGTTCGCCGATCGAAACGAGTTCGGATGGCGTCTGCCTCGAATGCTTGCCGCGCCCACCGCACACATGGATGCCGAGTTCGTCCGAGAGGGGCGCGAGACCGCGTTTCAAAGCGCCGATGACACTCGTGGTAATACCTGAGGAATGCCAATCCATTCCCATCACGGCGCCGAAAGACTGGAACCAGAACGGATGGGCGAGCCGGCGCAACAGCTCGTCCCGCCCGTATTGATGCACAATCGCTTCGCTCATCACCGCGCCGAGACGGGTCATGCGATCCGCCAGCCATTTCGGGACGCGCCCGCCATGCAACGGGAGGTCGGCGCTGCCTGCTCTTCGTGCCATGAGCGCTCCAAAGGATTCGGGAGCCTAGTGTATCATTGGATACGCATGAGGCAGGCTCCAAGGTGCCGCATCACTACCGACCGCCGGAAACATCCAGGATCGCCCCTGAGGCATACGAGGACTGATCGCTCAGAAGCCAAATGATGGCCTCGGCGATTTCCTCGGGTCGACCAGGTCGCCCAAGCGGTGTGGTGACGCCGAGACGCTGGGCGCGGTCGGGCTGACCACCGCTCGCGTGGATGTCCGTCGCGATCAGTCCCGGTCTGACCGCGTTGACCCTCACGCCCTCGGAGCCGAGTTCCTTGGCGAGCCCRATGGTCAATGTGTCCACTGCCGCCTTGGCGCCCGCGTAGTCGACGTATTCGAAGGGGGAACCGAGGCGCGCCGCGACCGACGACACCAGCACCATCGCGCCGCCGCGCCCGCCCCTGCTCAGAGCCAATCGCTTCGCACCTTCTCGAGCGCACAGATAAGCGCCCAGCGTGTTCACATCGAACATGCGCCGCAGCCGTTCGGTATCCATATCCATCAGTGCGGATGGTGGTGCAACGACGCCCGCATTGACGACGACGCCATCAAGTGGACCAAGAGCCGCGACAGCGTTTTCGAACATGGCCGTCACGTCACGATCTACCGCAACATCGCCTTTGAGTGGGATCGCCCTCCCACCGGCTCGCTCGATCGCTCCGACGACCTCGCTCGCAGCGCTTTCATTGTTCGCGTAATTGACGCCGACCGACCAGCCGCGACTGCCGGCCAACAGGGCCGTCGCGCGCCCGATCCCACGGCTCGCACCAGTGATGAGAATGGTTTTCGTCATGATCTTCCCCCAGACATGACCGTCTCAGACGGCGAGTTCGGCAATCACTGAATTGAGAACCGGAAAACCTTCGCGCGTTACCGTGAGGCGAGAATCGCCGGTGCGCGCGATCAGTCCGTCTTCTTCGAGAAATCCGACACGCTTTTCATTCAGGATCTTACCCGTGAACGCAGTGTAGCGACGCGGGTCGATGCCTTCCTTGAGACGCAGGCCCATGAGCAGGAATTCATCGCCTTCGGCTTCGGAGGACAGCACTTCCTCATCGATGATTCCATGTCCCTCGCGTTCGACATGTTCGAGCCAAGTTTCGGGATGTTTCTCGGTGGCGGTCGCAAGGCGGGCATTGCCCGTCACAAGCCGGCCATGGGCCCCCGGGCCGATGCCGGCATATTCGCCGTAGCGCCAATAGAGCAGGTTGTGCCGCGACTCGGCGCCCGGCCGTGCGTGATTGGAGATCTCGTACGCCGGAAGGCCGTGCTTGTCGCAAATCTCCTGCGTCAGATCGTAAAGAATCCGTGCCTCGTCATCGCCGGGGACGACGAGCTTCCCGGCCTGATGCAAGCGCTCGAACCAAGTGCCGGGTTCGATGGTGAGTTGATAGAGCGACAGATGCTCCACCGCATAGGAAATTGCGCGTTCGAGTTCGGCTTTCCAGGCTGCGGGAGTCTGATCGGGGCGGGCATAGATCAGGTCATAGGAATAGCGCTCGAAAATCGAGGCGGCGACCTTGACCGCCGCGAGGGCTTCCTCGACGCTGTGCATGCGTCCGAGACGGCGCAGATCGCCATCGTCGAGCGCCTGAACCCCGAGAGACACACGATTGATACCGGCCGCCCGATAGCCGCGGAAGCGTTCCGCTTCGACGCTCGTCGGATTGGCTTCGAGCGTGATTTCGGCCGTGTCCTCGATACCCCAGGCG
>NZ_JBFUKD010000221.1:0-5456 GCF_056401005.1 Microvirga sp. P4_G7
ACCTGGCAGGGGTTGGCGCAGAAGCCTCGGCACGAAGTCAGAAGTGGGAACTGGCCCCCTACGGTTGCAGGTCTGGTCAGCGGCCGCGCTCTTTCGTGTGTGCTCCCTATGGCGTAAGGACGCGGGAAATCACCTGGACCCCGTAGCATCTCATGATTCGTCTCGAAAACATCGGCAAGCAGAATGGCCGGCAGATCCTGTTCATCGAGGCCTCCGCGGCACTCCAGAAGGGGGAAAAGATAGGCCTCGTCGGTCCCAATGGAGCCGGAAAGACGACGCTTTTTCGGATGATTACCGGGCAAGAGCAGCCCGATGAGGGCCAGGTATCCGTCGATCGCGGCGTAACCATCGGCTATTTCAGCCAGGACGTAGGCGACATGTCCGGCCGCAGCGCGGTGTCCGAAGTGATGGACGGAGCCGGCCCGGTGAGCGTTGTCGCGGCCGAGTTGAGGCAGTTGGAGRCCGCCATGGCGGATCCGGGCCGAGCCGACGACATGGATGAAATTGTCGCACGCTACGGCGAAGTGCAGGGACGCTTCGAGGAGCTCGACGGGTACGCCCTGGACGGTCGCGCACGTGAGGTGCTCGCGGGTCTCGGCTTCAGCCAGGAGATGATGGACGGCGACGTGGGCGGCTTGTCCGGCGGGTGGAAGATGCGCGTTGCGCTGGCGAGAATTCTCCTCATGCGTCCCGACGCCATGCTCCTCGACGAGCCGAGCAACCACCTCGACCTGGAAAGCCTGATCTGGCTCGAGGATTTCCTCAAAGGGTACGATGGGGCACTTCTGATGACCTCGCATGACCGCGAGTTCATGAACCGCATCGTCACCAAAGTCGTCGAGATCGGCGGCGGTGCTCTGATGGCCTATTCGGGCAATTACGAGTTTTACGAACAGCAGCGTGCGCTGAACGAGAAGCAGCAGCAGGCGCAGTTCGAGCGGCAGCAGGCCATGCTCGCCAAGGAGATCAACTTCATCGAACGCTTCAAGGCGCGCGCCTCGCACGCGGCCCAGGTGCAAAGCCGGGTGAAGAAGCTGGAGAAGATCGACCGCGTGGAGCCGCCCAAGCGTCGCCAGACGGTCGTGTTCGAGTTCCAGCCGGCTCCCCGTTCCGGCGAGGACGTCGTCACGCTGAAGAACGTGCACAAGCGCTACGGCGGTCGGAGCATTTACGAAGGCCTCGATTTCCAGGTCCGTCGCAGGGAGCGTTGGTGCGTCATGGGAATCAACGGCGCCGGCAAATCGACGTTGCTGAAATTGGTCGCGGGCGCTACGCAGCCGGATGACGGGCACGTAGCCCTGAGCGGCACGGTGAAGATGGGATATTTCGCTCAGCACGCCATGGAGCTCTTGGACGGAGAGCGCACCGTGTTTCAGTCGCTGGAAGATTCGTTCCCCCAGGCGGGGCAGGGTTCGCTGCGCGCGCTTGCGGGATGTTTTGGGTTCTCAGGCGATGAGGTCGAGAAGAGATGTCGCGTCTTGTCGGGCGGCGAAAAGGCGCGGCTGGTCATGGCCAAGATGCTCTTTGACCCGCCCAACTTCCTCGTCCTCGACGAGCCCACCAATCACCTGGATATGGCGACGAAGGAAATGCTCATCGCCGCATTGTCGCAATACGAGGGCACCATGCTCTTCGTTTCGCACGACCGTCATTTCTTGGCCGAGCTGTCCAATCGCGTGTTGGAACTGACGCCTGACGGAATTCACAAATACGGTGGTGGTTATACGGAATACGTCGCGCGCACCGGCCAAGAGGCTCCCGGTCTCCGAAGCTGATCGAGGCGCCCAGCGCGTCAGATTGCGCCGCCGACCGCCGTTAGCCGGTGGCGACCGACAGGGCCGCGAGAGCGCGTTGTTTGAGGCGCTCCGGGTCGCGTTCGCCCTCCGTTGCGCATTCCACGATCTGCATCGCGATGAGGTCGCGGATCCGCTTGGCCGGAGGAGCATGGGCGCTGTTTGCCTCGGTGACAGCGGCGATCGCGGCATCGTAGGCGACGCCCAATACCTGCGCATTGGCACAATCGAGATTGAGATATTCCGAGCGCTCTGCCTGGGTCATAAAAACCTCCACGAGCTGCTACGCATACATAACAACGTAGGCCCGCCCGGAGTTCACAATTGCGCACTATCGATGGCGTGACCAAGAGCCACAAGCGACGGGCTGCAATCTAGGCGTGCTTAGGCTCAATAGCGTCGCGTCGACTGCTGCGGCGTGCTTCGAGCCTGAGGTACCCTTGGCTTATTTATATATGATTGATATACATTTCATCTATGAATCGTATATGGAGAACCCAATGGGCATTGTGAACATCGATGATGATCTGCACGACCAGGTGCGCAGGGCGAGCAAGGTGTCGTTTCGTTCGATCAACGCGCAGGCAGCGTACTGGATCAAAGTCGGCATGCTGTGCGAGACCAATCCGGCGCTCAATTTCACAGAGATCCTCGACCGCGAGCTTAGTTCCGCGGGCGTTTCGGCTCAACCACTGGCCGTGGTTGAAGCATGACGAAGCAGCCTCGGGAACTGGCGTTGCTGGCGGAATCCGGCCGGCTGCTGGCGTCCGTATTCGGGCTGCTGGATCGCACCTCGCTTCCCGGAATGTCGACACTTCAGATCAATGAAATGGTCGAGCAATTCATCGTCCATGATCTACAGGCTCGACCTGCAAGCAAGGGCCAATACGGCTACGATTTTGTGTTGAATTCTTCGGTGAACGATGTGGTCTGCCACGGCGTTCCGTCGCAATCGAACGTGCTTCGCGACGGGGACATCGTCAACTTCGACATCACGCTTGAGAAGAACGGCTACATCGCAGATTCCAGCAAGACCTACCTCGTTGGCGAGGTAAATCCCGCTGCTAAGAGGCTGGTCCAGACCACGTACGAAGCCATGTGGATGGGCATCCGGGCGGTTCGCCCGGGCGCGCGGCTCGGAGACATCGGCTGGGCGATCGAACGACATGCCAAGCGAAACGGCTACTCTGTGGTGCGTGAATATAGCGGTCACGGCATCGGCCGGGAGATGCATGAGGCACCGCAGGTTCTGCACTTCGGAAAGCCTGGAACTGGCATCGCCCTCCGTGAGGGCATGGTTTTCACGATCGAGCCGATGCTCAATCGAGGCCGACGGAGTGTGCGAACAGAGGCTGACGGTTGGACCGTTGTGACGAGAGACGGATCGCTTTCCGCACAGTTCGAGCACACCGTTGCCGTTACAGCTTCCGGCGTGTCGGTGCTGACTCTCCGTCCTGACGAACGAGGCTCTCCAAAGAAGCCACACAAAGCCACATTGTTCGGCTAGTGTGAATCATCTGCAGTCCCTGAGTCGGCTGCCGCTCTTCTTGGGTGCATGCGCGCCTCGAAGCTCGATCGGCTTTGGGAGCTTAGCGATGCCAACCGAACTGCCGCCCAAAAAACCCGACCAGATCCTCTCGCCGCTGGGCGACCAGCGATTAGACCGTGCCTTGAATTGGCTCGCAGTCGTCGTTGGGATCGGCCTTTGCCTGTGGGCGCTCACTGTCGGCTTTCCGTCGGCACAACATCCCGGTTCCAACATCGAGACGCCGCCCCTATCTGACTAGCTGTCGCCTTGCAGCACGCCGAGGACGAAACGGCAGGCCGTCGATCCTCGTCACATGAGTCAGACTAATCAGTCACGTAATAGATCTGTACTATAGTTACAGTTTCTTTGAAGCTTTCATTCAAATTGACGTTACGTAATATCTATATATTCGTTGCAACGTTATCCGGAATCCGACTATCTTCCTTTTCGGCAGCTAGAGGTTGTGGGCCTTCGCCCCGCTGGCAGCGGCAATAACGATAAGAAGAGGGGGAGACGCCATGGCATTGAAGGTTGTGCGCGCCAGCGACAAGACGATCACCAGCTCGCCTGGGATCGGGGCATCATTTCCGACAATCAAGATATTTCCGGATGGCGGGCGGCTCGTCACCTGGACGGCCAGCGACGGAGCCAGCACCGGCATTTTTCAACAGCGGTTCGACGCGGAGGGCAATGCTCTCTTCAAGGATGAAAACGGTGTCGCACGAGAAGTGCGCGTCAACGCCCACACGCCGAGCACGCAGTCAAACTCGACGACGACGATCTTGAAGGACGGCGGCTGGGTCGTATCCTGGGAATCGACGGGGCAGGACGGATCGTTTCAAGGCGTTTACCAGCAGCGCTTCGACGCGAACGGCGTTGCAATGTACACGAATCAGGGACAGCCGGTCGATCAGCGTGTCCACGTCAACGCGACGGGCGACCAGACGAAATCCGTCGTCACGGCGCTCGACGATGGCGGTTGGCTCGTGACATGGCAGAGTGCGACGCAGATTCCCGGCGGTTTTTCCGGCGACATCTATCAGCAGCGCTACAATGCGGCGGGACAGCCTGTCTACGTTGACGAGAACAACAATCCTCAAGATAGGCTCGTCAACGACTCTGTTCCGAGCAAAGCGAACAACGCTTCGGTGACGGCACTGGCCGATGGCGGTTGGGTCGTCGTATGGGACAACGGATTCTTTACGACTGATCCCGCTTTCACGGGTGTCCATCAACGACGCTTCGACAAAGATGGAAACCCGACGACGGTCGATATGCCGGTCAACGTGCAAGTCGAACATCAGCWGGGATTCTCCAGCGTCACCGCCTTGCCGGACGGCGGGTGGGTGGTGGTTTGGCAATCGGGCCACAATGACGGCGGGCGCGGCGATATTTTCGTGCAGCGCTTCGACGCGAATGGCGTCGCGCAGTTCCGCGACACGAGCGGCAACGTCGAAGATCGGACTGTCAACCAATCTACGGACGCCAGCCAAGTCGACGCGAGCGTGACGGTGCTCGCGAACGGCGGCTGGGTCGTCACCTGGAAGTCGAGCGTACCCCTCGCTTCCGGCGACGTCATGCAGCGATATTATGCGCCCGACGGTTCGACGTCGGGTCCGGATATTGTCGTGGACGGCGGTGCGCCCGACCAGTCGGAACCGGCCGTCGTCGCGTACGAAGATGGCTGGATCGTCACTTGGGCGTCTGTGGACGGTGGGCCCGGAAGCATCGTTCAACGCTACTACGTCGATGTCGAAGCCGTCCTGACGGCCGAGACGGAATTCGTGCTCGGTTCCGACGACGATGAAACGCTCCTTGTGAATGTCGACGGCTTCTCGAGCGGAGATCAGGTCAACGGCGGCGGTGGGATCGACACGCTGCAATTGGGGCAAGCCGGTGAAATCGCGCTGGGGACTGCACGAAGCTTCGCTGGATTCGAAATCATCCGCGGCTCGGCTGGGAATGACACGATCTATTCGGGCGCGGCGCGTCTCAGCGATGTGAAGGAAGTGTACGGCAGCGGTGGCGATGACCGACTGATCCTGGTCGGCGACAGTACCTTCGATCTCAGAGGTAAGACGTTCGCAGATATCGCGATCACATTTGGGAACATCACGCCGACGACCATCATCACC